>JAAYFB010000069.1 GCA_012728465.1 Proteiniphilum sp.
ACAAAATCGGAAGTGTCAAGAAGATGATGCTTGGTCCATTCATAAGTATTAATAGCATCTTTAAGATACTTTTCATCATTAGTAATGTTATACATTTTGGCAGATAGTACAGCCCCAGGTGCATTTGAACAAGTGTTTTTGGATGATTTGTTCTGTTCACACCAATATATTCCGCCATTCAAAACATCATCCCAACCACTATACACAAAGTCATATATTTCGGTAGCCTTATCAAGGTATTTTTTATTGTCTGTAGCTACATATAAATTACAGAAATCAAGAGCTAGCCAGACATTATCATCATAAAAGCGATCGCTATTGCCAGCAAATGTAGGATAAGACTGATATGCTGCAGGTAGCCTTACATTATCATAATACTTATCTAAGCCTGGTAGTATCTTATCTTCGAGCATAGATAGGTACTTTGCTTGATTTGTGTGAGTGTACAAAGTAACCACACCTGAAAGCATGCCAGAAAAAGGCCATAGAAAAGAGACTTCTTGAAATTTGCGCTCGCTGGTTCCCTCTGCTAAATATGTTACTTTGTTATTAGGATTTACAGGATAGGTTTCCGATAAAAGTGATTGACTCGGAACATCATAAAGCAATAAAATATTATTAAGTATTTCATCTGCTATTTCTATTCCGCTTTCACTACCCTTTTTATCCTGACAAATATTACCTGCAGGATAAAAAGCGGATAGCAAAAGTAAATGTACAAACACAATCAATAAACTATAAGTTAAATATTTATTTTTCATGTCTTGTATTCTTGATGATGATTATTAGCTTTGAGAAAAATCTAAAGGAAGCTTCTTACGGAAACCATCTTTAAAGCACATCAATGTCTCAGTTCTTGATAGTCCCAAAGGTTGCAATTCTGAATGAATAACACGAAGTAGATCCTTATTATTTTTTGCAAACACTTTTATCAACAGATCATACTGACCAGTAGTATAGTAACACTCTACTACTTCTGGAATTTTTTCTAATGCCTGCACAACATCATCAAACGATGTAGGTGAAACTAAGTACAGACCCACGAAAGCACAGGTGGAATACCCTATCTTTTCGGGATCAAGAATGAATTCAGAACCTTTAATTACACCTGCATTAGTTAGCTTTTGCACTCTTTGATGAATAGCTGCACCAGAAACACCACACTCACGTGCTACCTCCAGAAAAGGAGTGCGAGCATTGTTAATAATCTGTTTTAGAATCTTCTCATCCAACTCGTCTAAATCATGATAAATCATAGTTATACTTTTAATTTGTTAGTAAAACGCATATTATAGTGCAAAAATATAAAATATAATATTCACTTTTACCAAATAAGTGCTATTTTATTACTGAGCTCTTTCAACTTCCATTATCGAAACATAAGCTATTGTGCTCATAGCGGTATCAATAGAATTTTCATCAATCAAAAAAGTAGATGAGTGTTGTTTTCCACAAGTTCTATTCCTATTATTTACACCAAATCTATAAAAGCATGAAGGATATATCTGAGTGTAAAAACCAAAATCTTCGGCAGTCATTCGTTGTGGGTATTCAGCCACATTGTCTGTCCCTAAAAATAACAAAGCATTCTGTTCTACCCTTTCAGTTACTTCCGCATGGCTAATAGTGCAAGGATAGCCCATCGGAATATCTACATCACAAGTACATCCATAAGCTGACGCTGTTGACTTTACGATTTCAGGTATTAATGAAAGCATCCGCTCACGCTCTGTTTCATCCATACAGCGCAACGATCCAGCCAACACAACTTCTGACGGTATCACATTAGTAGCACCATTGGCAATGAACTTACCAAACGATAGAGTCATTGGTTGAAAAGGGTTTCGCCTACGACTAACCACTTGCTGCAATGCAACAATAATATTTGATGCAGCCAAAACTGTATCATTAAGCTCGTGAGGCAATGCTCCGTGACCTCCCTGCCCTTTCACAACAATATGCACCTCATCGGCAGAAGCCATAACTTTGCCCTTTTGGAAACCAATTTTGCCAGCAGGTAGGTCAACATACGAGTGCTGTTTTATTACCACATCTGGCACAAAATCATCAAATAGTCCATCCTCTAGCATAAGATATGCACCTCCTGGTGCTTTTTCCTCACCTGGTTGAAACACAAACAACACAGTTCCAGAGAACTCTTTACGAACATGTTTTACAATCTTTGCAGCTCCCATAAGTGATGCAGTGTGCGAGTCGTGACCACATGCATGCATTACACCCTCGTTTACAGATTTAAACTCTACATCGTTTTCCTCATGAACAGGTAATGCATCCATATCAGCAACAATGGCAATGGTTTTTCCTGTGCCCTCCTTTTCTCCCTTTATCCAAGCAAGAATACCATAGCCACCGATGTTAGTTTTGTGCTCAATTCCTTCTGCGGTTAAAAACTGTGCTACATATAGCGAAGTATTTTTCTCTTGATATGACAGCTCGGGGTGTTGATGTAAATATCTGTAGTGTTGTACTATCTCGGGATAGATTGATTGCGAGTAGTCTTTAATTTGTTGTGATAGGCTCATAACTGCAAGTTTGAAATGTTTAATTGTAATAGAGACAAAGGTAGATGTTTTTTATCTCTTATTCTTTAAAACAAATTGCAAACCAACTCCAATGTTTAAATCACTTACCCATTTGTTGTATGGATGATGATATACTTCGAACTTCATCTATAAAACAATTTAGCCATTGCTTTCAACATCTCTTTATTCTATAAAAATGAAGTCTTATACTGAAACAGTCAAAATTGGGCAAATTTGCTCATGAAAACATACATCTTTTTGAATAGTTAATTATTTAACTAAATCAGCAAGTGTAAAACAAATCATATTTAACATATTTCAGGCTGAAAGTCACCAATGTTGTTCCCGATTTGTCAATACCAAATGGTATTATGAAAATGTGTTAGACCTTTTTAGCAATGCAGGATTGCATTGTTAAAATGCTTTAAACGATTTGTCTAATGCTAAATGGTATATTGATTTTGTGTTAAGACATTTTGGCAATGCAGAGCAGTTATGTTAAATCGCGAACCACATTTTGATGATTCCATTCTGTTTCTTGTCATTGTGGTTTGCGATTGGGCCAAAACAGAACTGTTTCTTGTCATTGTGGTTTGCGATTGGGGCAATTCCATTTGGAATCCTATCATTGTGGTTTGCGATTGGGCCAATTTCATTTGGTTTGGGGTTGGTGTGGTTAGTGATTTGGCTCTGGCGGTTAGTTAGTGAGTGACTCTAAGTCACCCCCGACTGAATAAAAAGCAAAACCACTCCAGTTTAACATATAAGTACCTCTCTATCGACTAAAACACCGTGTACATCGATTATACGGGTTTAATAAATGTGAATTAGATGTAATCAAACTAATCTATATACTTTTTATGATTAGATTTGTGGAAATTTACACTTAATAATGAACAAGAGAAACAAAATTATTGTATTTACAGCAATAGGATTGCTTATACTAGGAATGATTTTTCTCCCACAAATTAAGTCTCTTGTGGGATGGAGTAATGAGAAAAGCCCGGGTGCACCTGGACGTACAGGAGTTGGTGGACGTCAAAAACTAAGCGTTACTGGCTCTGTATTGGTTCCACAAACACTTAAAAGCGATTTATACATTGCAAGAGGCATCCTATTGCCCGACGAAGAGGTGAATCTTACCTTTGAGACATCTGGAAAAATTACAGAAATACATTTTAATGAGGGATCAATGGTTCAAAAAGGACAATTATTGGCCAAGGTGAATGATGCCCCACTTCAGGCAGAGCTAAAGAAACTAAAAACGCAACTTCCATTAGCCGAAGATAGAGTATATCGTCAAAAAACATTACTCGAAAAAGATGCTATTAGCCAAGAAACATACCAATCGGTAAGTACCGACTTAGAGAAACTAAAAGCAGATATTGAACTTATACAATCACGAATTGATCAAACAGAATTGCGTGCACCATTTAGCGGACTAATTGGGCTAAGACAAGTGAGCGTTGGTGCATATGCATCGCCAACAGTAGAGGTGTCTAAACTTACTAAAATATCTCCTTTGAAACTTGAATTTTCGATGAATGAAAATCAGGTATCAATCATTCGCCCTGGCACGGATATAAGCTTTACCGTTGCTAATGATTTAAGCACATACTCAGCCGAAGTATATGCAGTGGAGTCGCAACTTGATCCTAAAACATTAACTCTAAAAGCACGTGCTAGATATGCCAATACAGATGGTAAACTTAAACCAGGATTGTCAGGAAATATAGAAGCATTGCTTAACGAGATACCAAATGCTATAGTTATCCCAAGCATATCTAGCATCACAGAAATGGGACGTGACATAGCATACGTTTACAAAAATGGTGTGGCAAAGGAAGTGGAAATAATAAAAGGACAAAGAACTGCATCACATGTGCAAATATTATCAGGATTATCAGCAGGTGATACCCTACTGACAACAGGTGTGATGCAATTAAGAAACGGAATGTCTGTAGATATTGCAAACTTTGTTCCAAACGCAATAGAGAAATAATAAAATGAACTTATCAGAATTAAGTATCAATCGACCAGTTCTGGCAACTGTATTGGTATTAATAATTATCATATTTGGATTTATAGGCTACACAAGTCTTGCCGTTAGGGAATTTCCCAGCGTAGATAATCCCATTATCACCGTATCAGTATCATATCCTGGAGCAAATGCAGATGTTATTGAGAATCAAATAACAGAACCATTGGAGCAAAACATTAATGGCATTCCAGGCATTCGTTCACTGATGAGTCAAAGTAGTCAAGGCTCGTCTCGAATCACTGTTGAGTTTGAACTTAGTGTAGATATGGAGACTGCGGCAAATGATGTGCGTGACAAAGTTTCACGTGCTCAACGATATTTGCCACGCGATGCTGACCCCCCAACGGTAGCAAAGGCTGATGCTGATGCCGACCCCATCATGCAAATAACAGTGGAGAGCCCTACTCGAAATTTACTTGAGCTTTCGGAAATTGCAGAACTAACAGTTAAGGAGCGTTTGCAAACAATTTCTAATGTTAGTGCTGTTGAAATATGGGGCGAGAATAGATACTCGATGCGCTTATGGCTTGACCCTGTGCGTATGGCTGCATATAATATTACTCCTATGGATGTAAAGAATGCACTTGACAGAGAGAACATTGAGTTGCCTGCAGGAAGCATCGAAGGAGACCAAATAGAACAGGCCATTAGAACTATGGGTTTGATGCAAACGCCTGTAGAGTTTAACAATATGGTTATTATCGAAGACGATTATCGTATTGTTAGATTTGGAGACATTGGCACTGCTGAGCTTGATAGTGAAAACAGAAAGAGTTTGATGAAACGCAATGGTTTTCCGATGGTTAGTTGTGTAATAATACCACAACCTGGAGCAAACCAAATTGTGATTGCTGACGAGGTGAAAAATCGTATTGAGCAAATGAGGAAAGACCTTCCTGATGATGTAACAATAGGTGTGGCATTCGACAATACTCAGTTCATACGTGCATCGATTAGCGAGGTGCAAAACACAGTACTAGTGGCCTTTATTCTTGTAGTAATCATTATATTTATATTCTTACGCAACTTCAGAGTAACACTTATCCCCACCCTAGTAATCCCTATTTCATTAATTGGTACATTCTTTATAATGTACTTGGCAGGATTTTCAATCAACGTTTTATCGATGCTTGCTGTTGTTCTATCAGTAGGCTTGGTTGTGGATGATGCCATTGTAGTAGTAGAGAATATATACTTGAAAGTAGAACAAGGCAAGTCTCCACGCGAGGCATCAATCGAGGGCTCTAAAGAGATATTCTTTGCTGTAATATCAACAACAATTACTTTAGTGGCCATCTTCTTTCCCATTATTTTTCTAGAGGGGATGACGGGTCGATTGTTCCGTGAGTTTAGTATTGTAATTTCGGGAGCTGTTATTATATCTTCATTTGTGGCGTTATCATTTGTTCCAATGCTATCATCAAAAC
>JAAYFB010000414.1 GCA_012728465.1 Proteiniphilum sp.
AGCTAATAGTATTGAATGTAGGACTAATGTAGGCATCAATTTAATATATTTAGCCATATCCTCTATATTTTGAGATTTATTACTTTAGCAATATTAATTGAATATGTTATCTTTGCACCCGTTCAATATCAATTACTCGTTTTTCGAGTAATTATTTCGACTATTTAAACTAATCGCTTTAAAAAAAACTACAACTAACAAACATATATCTACATAATGGAGAAAAAAACTACCTCGAGAAGAAAATTCCTCAAGATAAGTGCACTAACATTGGGCGGACTTATTGTTGCGGAACGCTCATTCGATTACTTTAGTAAAAGTAAATCCAAAGGCAAGATAGTAATAGTGGGCGGTGGAGCAGCAGGAATAACGATGGCTGCATACCTAACCGACAAGCTACAGGATCCTAACATAACCATAATAGAGCCAAACGAAATACATCATTATCAACCCGGATATACGATGATAGCGGGCGGAGTATTTACAGCAGAAGAGGTGCTTAAACCCAACAAAGATTTAATTCCACGTAGCGTTACATGGATCAAAGACAAAGTGGTGGAACTTAACCCCGACAATAATAGCTTAAAAACAGAGCATTCGGGCACAATAGATTACGACTACATGGTTTTAGTACCTGGCTGTCAGCTCGATTTTAATCTTATCGAAGGCATCGATGCTGGCCGCTTGGGCGAAGGAAATGCACATTGCATCTACACACACGAAGGTTCGCAAAGGTGCTATGAAGCATTGAAGAAGATGCCTGACCTAAAGAATGGTAATATTATATTTACTGACACCTACACCAAAATAAAATGTGGAGGGGCACCAAAGAAGATATGCTTAATGTCGGACGATTATCTTAGAGACCATAATGCACGCGATGACAAATCGTTTCATTACTATGCAAATGGTACCAACTTGATGACACCAAAAATATACGGCGACCGCCTATCGGAGCTTTACGATGAAAGAGGAGTTAAAACTCACTACAAACATCGTTTGGTTTCAGTTGACACATACAGTAAAGTGGCAACATTCGAGCTATTGCCCGAAGAGAGCCCCGCACCCACCCCTGCAGATGCAAATTTTGAAAGAATAAATGTTGATTTTGACTTCCTACACTTTGTGCCCCCGATGAGTGCCCCCGATTTCGTAAAACAATCGTCACTAACCATCACCGAAGGCAAACTTAGCCATGGCGGATGGATAGATGTTGATTCGCATACACTTATTCACAAAAAATATGCCAACATAATATCATTTGGCGATGCCTCTGGCTTGCCTACTAGCAAAACTGGAGCAGCCATAAGAATGCAAGCACCAGTGGCAGCAAGCAATTTGGTATCAATAATGGAAGGCAAAGAGCCTAAAAAGAGCTACAATGGATATTCAGCATGTCCAATCGTTACGGAATATGGCAAAGTGCTGATGGCCGAGTTTGGTTACGACAAGGAGCTGATGCCCACCCTTCCTTTTTTGGATTCGGGAGTCGAACGAGGCATGTGGTGGCTACTTAAGAAACACGGCTTGAAGCCGATGTACTACCACGGGATGCTGAAAGGCTTAATGTAATATCCCTCACAACTAACTATCGCACTTATGTAAGAAATTACATAGGTGCTTTTTTTGAACTAAATTATATCGTACAACATACAACATTATTATTTTCATTATTATGGAAAATGTAAAGCAACTATCGCCACTCTCAAAAACAGTTGTGGGAGTTCAGTTTCTCTTCGTGGCATTCGGAGCCACAGTATTAGTTCCACTCTTAGTAGGTCTTGATCCCTCCACAGCATTATTTACTGCAGGCATTGGCACTTTAGTGTTTCATCTCGTAACCAAAGGCATGGTTCCTATTTTCTTGGGAAGTAGTTTTGCCTTCATTGCCCCCATCATCAAAGCAACTGAATTATATGGATTAGCTGGAGCTATTTCTGGATTCTTAGCCGTAGGTTTAGTATATTTTGTCATGAGTGCAATCGTTAAATGGCAAGGCATTAAAGTAATTCAAAAGCTATTTCCTCCCGTAGTCATCGGACCTGTTATTATGCTCATCGGTCTGTCCTTATCTAGCACAGGTGTTAATATGGCATCCGAGAATTGGATACTTGCCATCATCGCACTAGCTACAGCCATCGTGATAAGCATGTTCGCTAAAGGATTACTAAAGCTCATACCCATATTTGGCGGCATTGTAGTTGGCTACATAGCAGCTTGGTTGATGGGAGTGATCGATTTAACACCTGTGATAGAAGCTCCATGGCTAGGTTTGCCACAGTTTGTTACACCTAAGTTTTCGTGGGAAGCAATGATTTTTATGGCACCCGTAGCAATAGCACCCGTAATTGAACATGTTGGCGACTTGTACGTTGTAAACCAAGTAGCGGGCAAGGACTTTGTGAAAAACCCAGGACTACATCGCACAATGTTTGGTGATGGATTGGCTTGCTGTATAGCAGGTTTTATTGGTGGCCCTCCTGTAACAACTTACTCGGAAGTAACAGGAGCAATGGTTCTAACAAAAGTTACCGACCCAATGGTTATTCGAATTGCAGCTGTAACAGGAATTTTATTCTCATTGATAGGCAAAGTGAGTGCAGTGTTAAAATCAATCCCTAGCTCCGTGCTTGGTGGCATCATGTTACTTCTTTTCGGAATGATTGCAGCAACAGGAGTAAGTAATATGATAAATAATAAAACCGATATGAGTGATACTCGTAATCTAATTATTGTTTCGCTGATACTTACTACGGGCATTGGAGGTGCAGTTTTTCAAGTGGGTAACTTTACATTTGCGGGCATTGGACTAGCAGCTATGGTGGGTGTGATATTAAACTTGATCCTACCTAGAATAAAAGAAAATAAAGTAGAAAATGACTGACAAAAAAAGTAACGAGAAGAAAAAGAAATCTAGAATACTAGATATAATATTTTATGTAGCAATAGCTGCAATATTATTTACCCCTGCTGGCAAGCCCATAAAAATATGGGTTAACAAAGTGTTTGCTTTTAGCCCATCTGTAAAAAATGAAGATAATCGCGAGGTTCTATCCGATTATCAATGGCAGTTTACTGACGATAATGGTAATCCCTTCAACCTCAGTGAGGCTAAGGGGAAAGTAATATTCATCAATTATTGGGCAACATGGTGTCCACCCTGCATTGCAGAGATGCCTTCAATACAAAAACTTTACAATCAATATAAAGATAACCCCAATGTTGTGTTTGTATTTGCCACAACCGATCCGAAGGACAAAGTGGATCAGTTCATGCAGGACAATAATTACACATTGCCTTCATACTATATTATAAGTGGTGCTCCCGAACAATTGGAGTCAAACACAATACCCTTCACCGCACTAATTGCTAAGGATGGTAGTATAGCCATCAAAAAGAAAGGCTCTGCCGACTGGAACAGTAAAAAGGTGAGGAAGACGATTGATAAATTAGTAGCTGAGGGTTAGAAGCTTAATAAAAAACAAAAAAAACTCATTAAAGGCATTGAAACTTCAATATCTATAATGAGTTTTTTTGATGAATATAAATCTACTACTCCTATATTATACCCAATATCTTATCCATCACTTTATTGGTTCTCATTGCGGATCTAAAATCGCTAACAGGATATTCACCCTTTCCATTTAGGTGATTGACGACGCTCTCAATAAGATTGTATTGAATATTCTCAGGATTTTCTTCTGTAAATTGCTGTTCGCCTTTCGAGTTGTCAAGAACAATAGGAGTAAACAAGAATGTGGAGAACTTTATTGTCCCATCGCTTCCTATAATTGTTACCTCATCTGTTCGTTCCTTCACATCAGCAGCAAACTCCCAATGACCACTACCCTTAATTCCGTTCTCGAAAACCCACTCTGCATCTACTGTATCCTCCACATCGTAAAGTCCAGAAACGTTTTTGGTTTCGCCCTTGGCATTAACAATGGGCCCGAAAAAGAAATCTAGAAAGTCAAACTGGTGAGAAGCTAAATCATAGAAATATCCCGCACCCGACTCATCTGGCTTCACACGCCATGTTAGGGTATCCTTTCTAAGGTCTGTTTTGTAGGGTGGATTTATGAAGTTTATATTTACCTCTAACACCTCTCCCACTTCACCACTATCTATTAACTGTTTCACTCTAAGAAAATATGGAAGTGTACGTCTGTAATATGCCACGAAACAATCCACACCCTCTCTTGCAGCAATTTCTGCAATCAACTTACAATCACTATACGATACCGCCATTGGCTTCTCGATATACACAGGCTTACCCATTTTGATGGCTGCTATTGCATATTCAGCATGAGATCCCGGAGGTGTGGCCACATAAATGGCATTTATATCTTTATCTGCAAGCATACTATAAGCATTGTCGTAGTGCTTGTCAATGTTATGCCTTTGAGCATAGTCTTTAGCAAGTTCACCATTGCGACGCATAACAGCCACCACGTTTGAGTTGTCAACTTTACTAAAGGCAGGGCCACTTTTTAATTCGGTTACACTACCGCAACCGATGAATCCCCAATTTATCATATCTATAAAATGTTTTATTATTTGAGCCTTTTGTGTTTTACAAAAGACACTATTCCTATTATCAGTATTATAACAAAACCAATACCAATATAGTTGAACATTTCAGCAACTCCATCATTTTTTCCATAGGAATGCAAGCCACTTAAAAAGAAATTGACACCTAAAAATGTCATTAATACAGTTGCGAAAGATATAACTGCTGCAAAATTGAAAGTCCAATTATTGAACCACTTACCCACCAAATGTAGATGTATCACTACACTATAAACAACAACAGTAATTAAAGCCCATGTTTCTTTAGGATCCCAACTCCAATATCTTCCCCACGACTCATTTGCCCAAACTCCTCCCATAAATGTGCCAATGGTAAGCAATGCCAAACCAATAAGCAAACCCATATTATTAATAATGTTAAGTTCACGAATTCGCAATTGTGTCTTTTTGTTGCCATCAGTAAATATTATAATTAGTAGATTGACTAATCCTAACATGAAACCTACACCGAAGAAACCATATGCTGCAACAATTACTGCAACGTGAATCATTAGCCAAGGAGATTTAAGAACAGGCACAAGGGTGGTAATCTCAGGATTCATCCAATATAAATTAGATACAAAAAGAATTACCCCACTAAATACTATTGCCAATGATAGAGTTAAGTGGCTTCGTTTAGTAAATACAAGTCCAGCAAGAGCAGTAACCCAAGATACATACACCATAGTTTCGTAAGAGTTGCTCCACGGCGCATAGCCCGATATACTCCATCTTAATCCCATACCATACATATGAAATAAGAAACTTGCAATAATCCCCACTATCAACACCCATGATATTTGACGCATCCATCGCTTATCATTATACATTGCAATAAAAGATATGATTAGCAAAAGTCCTCCTAAAATAAAGTATGATCCCCTTACCTTCGAAAAAATATCTAGCTTATTATACTTTACTTCTGCACTAATCTTATCCGAATCAATAAGCTTTGCTGCATCTTTTGCTATTTGATACTCTTTGATTGTATTAATTACCACTTCTGGCTGCTCCCAATTATTTGATTTCATCGACTGTGTAGCCTCTGAAATGTAAAAATTATATGAGCGAGATATAAATAGAGAATCCTCATTAGGAAATCCCGATAAATTATCACCCGAAGCATACCAAGTATGATTGGGGTCTTCAGCATCGGGAAATAAAGCGGGTATTTGATGATTAATAAGCAAGAACATAATGTTTATCTGCTCATCAAGTTTAAGCAAATCGTTATCGTACTTACTTCTATCTTTTACGTCCTTTTTATGAACCTCTTCAACACCCTCTAACAATCTATAATTACCACGCTCATCAAATAGTTGTGCATAAGAGACTCCATTGCTTTGTAAATTATACTTTTCAATAATATCTTTGTTAGAGAGTTTAAGGAACTCTATCTGCATCCACATTTCGGGCATAGTTATTAGACTAATGATAAACTGATCAGGTGTAATGCTTCCCACTTTAGTTTCTCCGTGAAGCTTTCTTAATACTTCAGACGCAAAACTATTCATAGGCATCACCCTACCTCTAAGTTGAACTGGAATTTCTCCAAATTTCTCAGCATGCTCTATAGGTGCTACATTCCTCTCTATAGACGTAAAGGTGGCATGCTTCGAAAAGTCTTTTGCCGATATTGTAGTGGTAATCAATAATAGCATTATCGTTGCCTTTATGGAGGCTTGCACTTTCTTGAGCTGTCGGTTTAGTTGCCACAATCGCGAATTGGGCATCACAAACATCATAATAAAGCCAATAAACAGAACTCCATAACCGAAGTAAGTTATATTTCTTCCTGCCACATCTTGATTTACGGACAACACTGTACCTAACTCATCTTCGTCGTATGATGCTTGAAACAATCTGTAGCCCTTAATATCAAACACATTGTTCATAAATACCTTTGTTTCAATAATATCGTTATCAACATGAATTTTCAAATCACTCTCGTATGATGATGGACTGTTTGAACCAGGATAACGAATCAGATGAAAATCTACAAGCTCAAGTGTAAAAGGTAATTTTTCCTCAAATGTACCTTTTGAAGTATGGATAACCATTGTGTCATTCTTCTCTCCTTCACGAATATGGACAGTACCCTCTTTACCCCAAACATGGGTAACCATGGCTCCTATAAGAATCACCACGAGAGCCATATGAAGAATTATCATACCCCAACGCTTATCTTGAACAAATCGCCTTTGGACCAAAGCAAACAAAAAGTTAACTATCAAGAGTAGCTGAACAAAAATGAATGAAGGGGAGTAATAAATAATAACTTTAGCTGCGGTAGTATTCATCGACTCTTCAATAAATGTACCTATAGCCATCATTAATGCATAAATAAGCAATAATACTAGCGTAGTTTTATATGATGATAGTAGCTGTTTAATTTTTTCCATTTGATCTAGTAAATTATATTTGTGATTAATTAAAATGATACTCACTTACAATTTGTATATTATTAATATAGTTTCCACAACTTATGTAAGCAAAACCACGTTACACGCGCATATCAAGCAACAAAGTTATTCAAATATTTGACATTGCAAATCATTTTTATAATGAACATTAACAGCAAGTGAATAACAAATAAAATGACTACTTTTACAAATTAAATAAACCAATTTATATAATGAACTGAAAATGAGAAAATGGCGTATTGAAGACTCTGAGGAAATGTACAACATTGATGGTTGGGGAAATGGATATTTCTCAATAAATGATAAAGGCAATGTACAAGTGAGCCCTCGCAAAAAGAATGGCAATAGTGTTGACTTAAATGAACTAATGCGAGAACTATATCTGCGTGATGTATCTGCACCAGTATTAATACGATTTCCAGAAATCTTGGATAACAGAATTGAAAAGATATCTACATGTTTCGAAATTGCATCCAAAGAGTACGGATATGATGCCCAAAACTATATAGTTTACCCAATCAAGGTAAACCAAATGCGACAGGTAGTTGAAGAGTTAGTTTCACACGGAAAAAAGTTCAATATCGGTCTAGAGGCTGGCTCAAAACCAGAACTACATGCAGTACTAGCAATTAATACCGACATAAACTCAATTATAATCTGCAACGGATACAAAGATGAAAGCTACATCGAACTAGCACTATTGGCTCAGAAGATGGGAAAACAAGTTTTCATTGTAGTAGAAAAAATAAATGAACTGAAACAAACCATTACCATTGCAAAACGCCTAAAAGTAAAACCAAATATTGGTATCCGTATTAAGCTTGCAAGCTCGGGAAGTGGCAAGTGGGAAGAATCAGGTGGAGATGGTAGCAAGTTTGGACTTAACTCTAGCGAACTACTACAAGCACTAGAGATGCTAAAAGATGAAGAAATGACTGAATGCTTCCGATTGATTCACTTTCACATTGGAAGCCAAATCACAAAAATTCGCCGTATTAAAACTGCACTACGTGAAGCAGCTCAATTCTATGTGGAGCTACATGCACTCGGTTTTAATATTGAGTTTACAGATATAGGCGGTGGACTAGGTGTTGACTACGATGGCACAAGATCATCATATAGCGA
>JAAYFB010000415.1 GCA_012728465.1 Proteiniphilum sp.
AAAGTAAATATACAATAGAAACTAATTAAACTAGTCCCTTAATTATAAAACAATAGCATCATAGTATTTAAAATGTTACATAGAAGAAAAGCTGCACATAGAGTTTGTATAACTCTATGGACAGCTTTTCTCAATTATACCTTAAAATAACTTGGAGGATATTGTTTTTTTATCGACGAGCATAATCTTTTTCCGATACCTTCAAACCAATCTTTTCAATTCCTTTTAGTTTGCCATCACGCATTGCGTGACTCACACTTACAGTATAAGTTGAGATTGTATCTAGAAAAACATCAGTTTTGTACGGAAGAGACAGTTGATAATATCCAGCATTACCACTACCTGTTCTAGTGCCATATTCATCTACTAGAACCACCCTAATTGTATCTTGCAAGGATATAGTATCTACTAAATTGTTACTCACTACTAACCACAAATCATGATAAGGATACAGATTACTATACACTACATCCAGCTGAAAATCATACTTCAATGATGGATCTACTAACAATGAATCAAGTTCGAACACAAGTGGAGTGTCACTTGTCCACTCTCCTTTATCAACTTGCTTATACTTGAAATAGACCTCGCCTCTACTGCATGATGAAATAATTACGATTAATAATACAGTAAAGATTAAAGCATATACTTTTTTCATTCTTTATTATTACCCTCAGAAGAAGGCTTCCTACCTCTATTGTTTCTATTGCCTTGACGATTCCGTCTATACTTTCTCTTATTATTGCCACTATTATTATTTGCACCTTGATCATCAAAACGAGTAATGCTTTCATCGCCCAAGATATCATTATCAAATCTAGTTGCCTTTGGCTCATTACTTTCATCAGATATTAGTAGTGTAGGTTTTCTACCCTTCTTGTTCATCTCGATGATTTGGAATGCCCTGTCTTTTGGTATAGTAACTAAATTAATTGGCATGTTCTTATCTGTAGAATAAGTAATATTGCCTAAAAGAATATCTGTTTTAAAATGATAATACTCACTATCTCTTGTCTGTAGAACTATTTCACGTGAAGGCAATTTTCTGCTTGCCTCTACATACATATCTACCTCAAAATTCATGCAACACTTAAGCTTTCCACATTGTCCAGCTAGCTTTTGAGGATTGAAGGCGATGTCTTGATATCTGACTGCTGCAGTTGAAACAGAGACAAAGCTAGTCATCCAACTACTGCAACACAATTCGCGTCCGCAGGCACCTATTCCACCAATGCGACCAGCTTCTTGCCTTGCACCAATTTGTTTCATCTCAACTTTGATACGAAACTCGCTTGCAAAGTCTCTAATCAATTGACGAAAGTCAACACGCTCATCTGCAATATAGTAAAAAATAGCCTTGCTACCATCACCTTGAAACTCAACATCGCCAATCTTCATTTTAAGCCCCAAATTAAGTGCAATCTCACGTGCCCTAATCATAGTTGCTTGTTCTCTGGCTTTAGCTTGTTCAAATTTCTCAATGTCAGCTGGACGTGCCACCCTATAGACTCTTTTGGGACCACTTATGGGATCTTCCCTGTAATTATACTTACGCATCTGCAGTTCTACCAACTTTCCAGTAAGCGTAACAGTACCAATATCGTGTCCAGGGGTAGCCTCAACGGCTACAACATCACCTTTTCTTAATTCTAAATCATTACTATTAAGGTAATATCCTTTTCGTGTGTTTTTAAATTGCACCTCAACCATCTTTGTTAAGGCCTGCATCTCTGGAAAATCATGCAGATAATCGTAAACATTCAGTTTTGAATTTCTCCTCGAACAGCCATTACAGCCATCTGCATCACGAGGAGGCATAACAGATTCGAAAGGTATGTCGGCTAACCTATCTTGATATTTTTCTCTTTCCATATTTATATAGATGCGATTTTACTCGCAGATATTTGGGATTATATATATAATAAAATGCAGTTGCCTGCATGCGAAATAAATAGTGCTCCATTTGCGTAGAACACAAGTTTATATTTTATTTTTTTAATAGCATTGTGCATTTCAAGCACAAGTCTAAAAATATTATTCGTGCGTTACCGTTTTGCTCTATTTGTCGGTATGCAGTTTGAAACTCATCATCAAATGCCTCAATGTTACTATCATTGATAAAAGGAGCAAATTTTATTCCGAAATCCTGCTCTTCACCATTGAGGTAAACCATCTGTGGAGCATTAAGGTTTGATATAAAGTACTCACGAAAAAGACGTAGAGAATTAAGTATATAACTCTTTTGCTTCTCACGCCCGATGCTGGCCAATTCGCTAGCAATGACTTTGATATCTCTAATATTTTTTATCACGGATGCACGCATCATCTTCTTAAACAAGTCGAAGTTGTAATTGTTTTCTCTGTTGCTTTGGATTATTTTAATGGCTTTCGTAAAGCTCCCTCTAGCAATATGTGCCACAGAGATTGCTGCATTTTCATCTAATCCATAATTGATTTGTAATCCTGCCAACACCTCTTTCATGTCTAGTCCTCGTACATTTAGTGGCTGACAACGCGACCTGATGGTAGTAATAACATTTTCGGCATCTTCCGTAACTAACAAAAATATTGTATTAGCTGGTGGTTCCTCTATTAACTTTAAAAGCTTATTGGCACACGATTCGTGCATCTTTTCTGGTAGCCACACAATCATTACTTTGTATGGAGCCTCATATACTTTAAGATTGAGCTTCCTAATTATCTCTTCACTCTCTTTGCTATATATTAGACCTTGAGCATTCTCCGCATCTATGTATTCGAGCCAATCATTTAAGTCAAAGTACTTGTTCTTAGACAAAAAGTCACGCCATTGAGGCAGATATTCATCACTCGTCTTTGATTTGATAACGGGAAACACAAAGTGTAAGTCGGGATGTGCTAGCTTATCAATCTTTTGACATGATGGACATACTCCACAAGAATCATTTGCACTTCTGTTCTCACACATAAGGTATCGCGAGTAGGCAATAGCTAAAAGCAACTTCCCCACTCCACTTGCACCTTGAATAATTCGTGCATGAGGTATATGCCCTCTATTAACAGAGTCGGTAAGGTGTTCTTTTATATTGTTTAGTCCTATTATGTCGCTAAAATACATCTACTTGCAGCTATCTTTTTGATTTATATACTGCAAAAATAATGAAAAGTAATGATATAAGGAAAGGAAGTGTGTTAATGGTTAACAGATTAATGAAATAAGATGTATAATAATTTACTTGAGAAGGTATTCAAACAACATTTGTACACCTTCTCAAGTAAGCGTTTAAAACACCAGCACCAATTCAACAGTCACCTTGTTTGAAGTAACAGTCTTATCTGTACTCATGAAATGAGGTGTATTATTTACGAAATAGTGCTCATAATCTATTCGAAATATAGATGATAGATACTTTTCCGATAATCCGAAACCTAATCCTAAAGTAATCCTATTAACATCAAATCCACTATTTCCATTTTGATCAATGCCGTCAAACCTCAAGGCTGGGATAAAGTTTTTAATCATTTTATCTTTATCCAGTTGATGAATATACGCCCCCTGCACATAGTATGATAGTATATCACCTTCTCCTTGTGCTCTATCTCTTCGCTTCATCATTTCGGTTTCTATTTTCCACTTGTCCGATTCGTATCTAACATCGGCACCATACAAGTCATATCTTATATTCTCTTCTAAACTACTATCGTGGTCGTAATATTTTACTGTAGCTCTCCATCCTTGCATTGTTCCCAGAGCAATTCGACCACCATACGACGGTCTTTTGTGCCATGCTGGTGCATTGATATTGCCGCCATTGTACACACCAAATTCAACAGAAGTAGGAATGTCAAACAAACCAAACTGATACTGCCCTAACAATCCTATATCTCTAGCTCCTACCATGTATCCTCCTAGGAATGGGCTGTTGGAAAACATAAGTTGAGTAGGAACAATAGTGTAATTATTGAACAAAGGTATGGTTCTTTGTCCAAACGAAATCGATAGCCCTTCGGCAGGATAAAAATCGGCATACAAATCTAGCGGTGCAAATTTCCCATTTCCACTTAGCTCTATTAATCCACGATAGTAAAAGTATTTACTGAAATATCCCTGAACCCCCACTCTTGAGCTATTTACAGAAAAGCGTGTACTTTCGATGCTAGTAGCATATTCCACTTTACTTTTAAGCGTGCCATCAACTTTAAATGTTGGGTATTTTTCAAAAGGAGTTTCATCACCATATACCAAAAAGGAGGTAATTAGTGCAACGAAACCTAAAACAATCTTTCTCATTTAAATTAAACTTTTCTCTTTATCTAACATTTTCTTTTTGTAGTCTAGACCCGAAGAATATCCTCCCAGACCACCATCCGAACGAATTACTCGATGGCAAGGTATAATATACGACACGGGATTTTGCCCCACTGCCGAGCCTACTGCTCGCACAGCCTTTGGATTGTTTACTGCGTCGGCAATAAGCTTGTAGGTAGATAATTCACCAAAAGGTATCTCTAACAATGCTCGCCATACTGACATTTGAAATATGGTGCCATTGATATGCAAAACTAGGTGAGCATCTTCTACGTTATCAATATAATGCAAAGCTATATTGTGCCATTCTGTTTTCTGCTCATTTATAAGCTTCGCATTGGGATAATGCTTTTGCATCAT
>JAAYFB010000416.1 GCA_012728465.1 Proteiniphilum sp.
CCCATAAGACGTACGGCACTCTGTATTACTACAAAGCCCGGTGAGCTCTTACCTCACCTTTTCACCCTTACCCCCTTCCTTATACAAAAGATGGTGGTGGTTGTTTTCTGTTACGTTGCTCTACTCTCGCAAATAGCTTCCTATTAAGAAGTATGGCGCTCTATGCTGCCCGGACTTTCCTCTACACACTATATAGTGTGTAGCGACAAACCGACCGACTGCAATTACAAAAGTAACATTATATTGATGATTTATAATCAATAATGTTTAATTATTTGCACATAATCATATAATAGACAGCTTTTAAGAGTGATAATCTATCCTAAAAGAATAACATCGCCCTCCTTTCATCTCAATATAATGAATCATATAAAAATAAATATAGTGCAGAAAAACCAACAATACATAAAGAGGAATAGAGTAGGTCTTAAGCTTTATTTTTATATTTTGCAAGGTAGTTAATACATAAATGACTAGTTTTGCGAGTTACAACGTTTGTGTATCAAAGCTTACAGATGAAACATCTTTTAGTTAGTATAATATTTGCTATAATGTTCTTTACGAACACCCCTATATCCCTCTCACAATCAGAGGTTATTGGCGGTGATTCACTACGGATAGATACACCACAAAAACCGTTAACCTTAAACGACTTAGATACAACTAAGATAAATATAGTTAATGATGACTCATTAACAATGAAGCCAGATTCACTCTCAATAGGGCAATCGGACACAATTCCCAAAAAGAAAGAAATGCTCGAAAGCACCGTTATCTACACAGCCCAAGACTCAATTGTTTTCACCAAAGACAATAAAGGGTTCTTATATGGCGATGCAGATGTAAAATACCAAGAAATAGCTATTAAGGGAGAACTCATCACTATGAATATGGATAGCAGCCTCATCAGTGCAACATACGGGTTAGACTCGGTGGGCAAGGAGTTTGGTTTGCCAACATTTGATGATAAAGGCACGCAATATGAAATGAAAGGTGTGCAATACAACTTTAAAACAGAAAAAGCCTTCATTTCCAATGTAGTCACCGAACAAGGTGAAGGATATATTGTAGCCAATCAAGCAAAAAAGAATGACGACAACTCATTCTATATGATTAATGCAAAATATACCACGTGCGATTTACACGATCACCCTCACTTCTACCTTAATCTATCTAAAGCTAAGGTAAGACCTGGGCAAGATGTGGTAACTGGCCCTGCATGGCTAGTAGTGGCAGATGTGCCCCTCTTTCCTATTGTACTACCCTTCGCCTTTTTCCCATTTAATGAATCATATTCATCGGGACTTATTATGCCATCTTATGGTGATGAAATGGAGAGAGGCTTCTACTTACACAACGGGGGTTACTATTTTGCAATAAACGACTATGTAGATCTTGCCCTCACAGGTGAAATATACACAAAGGGTTCATGGGGACTTGGACTAAAATCGAATTATCGCAAACGATACAAATACTCGGGTAATGTGAATGCTAGCTACCTCAAAACTGTTTTAGGCGATAAAGGTTTGCCAGACTACTCTACATCAACCGATTTTAGGTTAAGCTGGACACATAGTCAAGACCCAAAAGCAAACATGTATCGCACATTGTCTGCAAGTGTAAACTATTCAACTAGCTCGTACAACCAACGCAATATGACATCGCGTTACAATAGAGATGCTACAAACAACACTAAAAGCTCGACTGTAAATATTACTCAAAGATTCCCCGACTCACCATTCAGCCTATCTGCAACTGCCAGTGTGAATCAAGTTTCACGCGACTCTACTATTTCGGCAACACTACCCAACTTGTCTGTCAATATGAGCCGTATCTACCCATTAAAACGCAAAAATGCGATAGGCAAAGAGCGCTGGTATGAAAAAATTACAATGAGCTATTCAGGTGAGTTCCGCAACTCGATACATACCAAAGAGAGTGAGTTTTTTGATGCCAACCTTATTAGAGATTGGGATAACGGAATGCGTCACAACATCCCTGTTAGTGCTACATTTTCACTAATGGACTATATCAATATTTCGCCATCTTTCAACTACAACGAGCGTTGGTACACAAGCAAAGTATTAAAAGAGTGGGACCCAGAAACCAATCGACATGCTCCAACAGATACTGTTTATGGATTTAATCGAGTGTACGACTACAACCTCTCGCTAAGTGTAAATACTAAGCTCTATGGTATGTATAAACCTTTGGATATGTTTGGAGATAAAGTGCAGGCAATACGACATGTATTTTCTCCTAGTATAAGCTTTAGTTATCGCCCCGATTTTGGAGCCTCTCGCTACAATTACTATGAAACTTATAGTTATAAGAATGCGCAAGGCGAAGATGTTGAGCACACCTACTCTCCCTATGATGGAATGATGTTTGGTATACCTTCAAAAGGTAAACAAGGAAATATTGGATTCGACTTCAAAAACAATATAGAGATGAAAGTTCGCTCTGAGGCGGACACCACAGGATTTAAGAAAATAAGTCTCATCGATGATTTAGGTATCAACTTCAACTACAACATGATGGCAGACTCTATGAAGTGGAGTATGATAAACACTAACATGCGATTGAAGTTAACCAAATCATACACTCTTAGTATCAATGCTACATGGGACCCCTATATGTATGAAGTAGATGGAAACGGGCGCCCCGTACATGTAGACAAACTAAGGATATTGAACGGAAAAGGATTTGGTCGCTTATACAGCACTGGCTCATCATTTTCATACTCCATCAATCAAGACACTTTTAGCAAACTTTTTAGCAAAGATAGTACACCTAGAGATGATGATCCTGACGAAGATAATAACAATATCGATGATGGTAGCTTAGGCACTAATCCCGATTTTGAAAATCCAAGAGGAGAGCCAACTGGTAGACCAACACCAGACAGACCCGAGTCGGATGAGTTTGACGAATATGGATACATGAAACCTGGAGTTACCTGGAATCTATCGTTCAACTATTCACTCCGGTATAATTATGGCGATTTCGACTTCGATAGATTGGAGTATAAAGGAAAGCTCACTCATAGTTTGGGCATAAGTGGAGCACTGCAACCCACAAAAAACTGGAACTTTACATTCAACACCGACTATAATTTCGATTTAAGTAAGTTTACTTATGTA
>JAAYFB010000070.1 GCA_012728465.1 Proteiniphilum sp.
CATGTTTGCAGGCGAACTACTGAAAGAGGTAAATATCCCTTGCGAAATTACATTTGTAAGATTTTCGTCATACGAAGGAATTTCAACGACTAATAATGTAAAAGAGCTTATTGGACTAAACGAAAGTCTTGAAAATAGAACAGTGGTTATACTTGAAGACATCGTAGATTCAGGCAACACCATTGTTGAGCTAAAAAGAGTTCTAGCCACTCACAATCCTAAAGAGGTAAAAGTAGCAACATTATTATTCAAGCCAGATGCTCTGAAACAAGACATTACAATCGATTATGTAGCAATGGAAATTCCTAACGACTTCATTGTAGGATATGGTTTAGATTACGATGGTCTTGGCAGAAATCTGAAAAACATCTATAAAGTAATATAGCAATCAAATCAATCAAGCAGGAATATAAACAGCTAAACTCAACAATGTAAAGCAAAAGCCTCTAATTGCAACCTCAATTTAACGTGATTAAAATGTTTTTTTGCGTTTTTTATTAGCAATAATGGGTGCCATATTAAAATAATGTCTATTTTTGCATTACAGTTATGGGGATTGATAGTCTTAAAAACACAAATTTATAAAGAATAAAATGAACGAAGAAGTAAAAAAATCACCAAAAGCGAATCTAGAGACGCATAAAACTACATCTATCATGATGGGGATAGTTGTAGGTATTGCCGTTATCTTCTTCGCTTTCGAATGGTCTTCAGAGTCAAAAAAATTGGACGAAAGCATTATTGTTCAAGATATTTTGGCTGAAGAGGAAATTGAGATCACTAGTCGTGAACCAGCTCCCCCTCCACCACCACCTCCACCACCAGAAGTGGAAACCCCAGAAATTCTTGATGTTGTAGAGGAAGAAGTGGATAATACGATTGATATCAAAACAGAGGACGATGCTAGTACTCGACAAATGGAAACATATGTGCCACCACCACCACCAAAACCTAAAGTGGAAGAGGTAGCTGATGAGGTCTTCGTAGTAGTAGAGGAAAATCCTGAATTTCCAGGAGGTGCTTCAGCTATGATGAAATTCCTTAGCGACAACATAAAGTATCCAGTAATCGCACAAGAAAACGGCATTCAAGGACGTGTAATTACCAACTTCGTCGTAGAACGTGACGGTAGCATTACAGACGTTCAAGTAGTACGTGGTGTTGACCCATCTCTTGACAAAGAGGCATTACGTGTAATACAGTCGATGCCTAAATGGAAACCAGGAAAACAGCGTGGTTCTACCGTACGTGTACGATTTACGTTGCCTGTAGTGTTCCGCTTACAGCAGTAATATTTTAATAATACAACAATTTTATAGCAAAAGCTGTCTTTATAATACAAGACGGCTTTTGTTATAATACACACACTCACTAATAGGTTTACTTTATTATGACACATAGCACAGAGAAATTAATAAACATGATTGAGAATAAAATATCATCTCTACCACTCAATCAAGAACCCCAAACACTTTTCGAACCCATACAGTACATTCTATCTCTTGGAGGAAAAAGAATTAGACCCCTATTAACTCTGATGGCATCAAATCTTTTTTCTGACGATACGGAAGCTGCATTAAATGCTGCAATAGCAATTGAGGTATTCCATAATTTCACACTATTGCATGACGACTTAATGGACAAGTCGGATATGAGGAGAGGCAAACAAACTGTTCATAAAAAATGGAATCCTAACACAGCAATTTTGTCTGGTGATGCAATGCTTATCGAAGCATATAAGTACATTGCAAAAGTACCCGTGGATGTACTTCCCGAAGCATTAAATCTTTTCACGCAAACATCTATGGAAGTTTGTCAAGGGCAACAGTATGATATGGACTTTGAAGAGAGAGACGATGTTTCTGTTGAGGAATACATTGCTATGATAAGATTAAAAACAGCCGTACTAGTAGGATGCTCACTAAAGATGGGTGCTCTTGCCGCAAATTCATCAAAACAAGACGCAGACTATCTTTATGATTTTGGCATTAATATTGGTTTAGCATTTCAGCTAAAGGATGATTTATTGGATGTGTATGGAGAAACTGCCAAGTTTGGAAAGAAATTAGGCGGTGACATCTTAAATAACAAAAAAACATTCTTGCTTATTAAAGCACTAGAGTTATCAAATAAAGATCAAAACGAAGAGCTTAATAAATGGATAAGCTTGGAAAAATTTGACAATGATGAAAAAATAAATGCAGTAAAAAATATTTATAATGAATTAAATTTGAAAAGTATTGCAGAAAGTCTCATGAAAAAATATTATCTTGCAGCACTTAATTCACTTTCAGCTGTGAGTGTGGCTGATAACAAAAAAACTGAGCTCACAAATTTAGCTGAATCTCTAATGTATAGAGAACTGTAAATTTAAAAGGATATGCCCTATAGAAGATTGCCAAATACAGACATATCACGAATCAAAGCTCTAAAAACAGCGATTGAAAAATCGTCTAGTATTGATTTTAAAAATGTAGCTTTAAACACTAAAACTTTAGCTGATGCAAGAACAATTGTTGAAAAGTTTGAGCGTTTAACATTAAAATATCAGCGAACATTTGATACACAAGTAAAGGCAAACATCTCATTTCAGGCTAAAGTGAAGTCAGCACGACTATATATTTCTCATTTTGTTCAAGTATTGAACATGTGTGTCATTCGCTCAGAAATAAAAACAAATCAATTAGAATTATATGGACTTCAAGAGTTGGATCTTATTTTGCCAGATTTAAGCTCAAATGATATGATACTAGAATGGGGTGAAAAAATAATAAATGGAGAGAGAGAGCGTATCCTACAAGGGGGTGTTCCCATTTACAATCCTAGCATTGCAAAAGTTAATGTTATGTTCTCACAATTTAAGGAGGGATATAAAACACAAAAGATTCACCAAAATGCTACTAATAGAATTCAAGAAGAAATATCTGATTTTAGAGAAGTGGTAGATAAGGTCATTTTAAATATTTGGGATGAAGTAGAAGAATATAACTCCAGTTTCGAACAAAACAAAAGGATCGAAAAGAATAAAGAGTATGGCATAATATACTACTACCGAAAAGGAGAAACTATAGCAAATGAGAATGATTGACACACACGCACATCTATTTGCAGAAGACTTTGACGATGACTTAGATGACGTAATCGATAGAGCATTAACTGCAGGTGTAGTTAAAATATTGCTACCAAATATTGATGAGAAATCTATTAACTCATTAAATAGCACAGTAAGGAGACACCCTGATGTATTTTTACCTATGATGGGCCTGCATCCTACAAGTGTAACTGAAAAGTGGAAAAAGCAACTAGAAATAATATACAACGAACTAAATAGCAATAATTATATTGCTATTGGTGAAATTGGCTTGGATCTTTATTGGGACAAAAGCAGCTTAAACATACAGCAAGCAGCATTTGAGCAACAGCTAAAATGGAGTGTCGAAAAAGAGTTGCCTGTATCAATGCACTCAAGAAATGCAATAAAAGAGGTAATAGCATCTATAAAAAGGGTTGACAAAAAAAATATTTATGGTGTATTCCATAGCTTCGGTGGAAGTGAGGAAGAATTAGAAAACATACTACAGTTAGAAAACTTTTATGTGGGAGTAAACGGAGTTGTAACGTTTAAAAACTCTGGTCTAGATAAAGTAATCAAGAATTGCCCGTTAGAAAGGCTAGTCATCGAAACAGATTCTCCTTGGCTAGCACCAATTCCTAATAGAGGAAAGAGAAATGAATCATCTTATCTAACACAAATAATAAAAAAGTTATCATCAATATACGAAATTGCAGAAAATGACATTGCGGAAAGAACATATATAAATGCCCGTAAAGTATTTAATATATGAGAGTTAGATAGCTATTTAGGCATGTCATTTCACTAATAAATATTTTTTTTAAAATAATTTGCATTTGAAATAGTCGTTTAATAGATAAATTCTGTACTTTTGTATCTGAAAAGGTGGAAAAAATAGTTTTTGATGAATAACTGGGCAGTGCCAACACAATAAGAACAAGGAGAGGTGCTCGAGTGGTTGAAGAGGCACGCCTGGAAAGCGTGTATGCGCCAAAAGTGCATCGCGGGTTCGAATCCCGCTCTCTCCGCGATTGAAAATGAAAAAGATAAGACTAAGAATATTAGAGAACAAATACAATATTAGAAATAAAATCAAAAATCGAACAAAAAATTAATTCATTAATCCAAAAAAAAAATTGAACACACAATGAAAAAGTTATTTGCAATTTTAGCAATCTTCGGCCTATTGTCTGTAGGATTGCCAACGTACCTTTCAGCTCAAGATGCTGCAGCAGAGATCACATCAATGGCTGTGTCTGAAACAGATGCAGGTGGTTTCCACCAAGCACTTAAAGTTAAGTTTATAGAGGGTGGTGCTGGCTTTATGGCACTTATCGTTATCTCTTTAATTCTAGGACTTGCATACTGTTTAGAAAGAATTATCTACCTTAGCTTAGCTGATGTTAATCCAAAAGCTCTTCTTGAAGGTGTAGGAAATGCACTTGACAAAGGTGATATTGAAGGAGCCAAAAACATTGCTCGCAACACTCGTGGCCCAATCGCTTCTATCGCTTATCAGGGTTTGATACGTTTAGATCAAGGTCCTGATGAAGTAGAACGTGCAATTGTTGCTTACGGTGGTGTACAAAGCGGTCTTCTAGAAAAAAACCTTTCATGGATTACACTTTTTATCGCTTTAGCTCCATCTCTAGGTTTCTTGGGAACAGTTATCGGTATGGTTCAAGCGTTTGACGATATCCAACGTGCAGGTGATATGAGCCCGACTATTGTTGCAGGTGGTATGAAGGTTGCTCTTATTACTACTGTAGGTGGTCTTATCGTAGCTCTTATCCTTCAAATTTTCTACAACTACATTCTATCAAAACTTGAGAACATCCTTAACAAAATGGAAGATTCTTCAATTACTTTATTAGACCAAGTAGTTAAATACAACGTTAAATACAAAAAACTGTAATCAAAATGGCTGTAACAAAAATACGTAAAATCTCCAGTTGGACATTTCTAACTTCGATTTTTATATCGTTGGTAGTAATTGCTCTATTCTTATTTGGAGGTCAAGCAGCAGCAGACCAAAAGATTGTAGCAGATTTACCTCAGCCAGCATTTACTGACATAGTGCTGTATTGGGCATATGCCTTGTTAGGAGTTACAATCATATCATTGGCTCTATTTGCTGTGATAGGATTCTTTCAAAACTTAAAAGTAAACAAAAAAGGAGCTTTAGGCAGTTTATTAGTACTAGTTGCCATGGCTGCTCTATTAATAATTACATACACAATTGGTAGTGGTGAGATACTTCATATCCCCGGTTATGAGGGTCCAGACAATAATCCAACAACACTCAAAATGACTGATATGTGGATTTACAGCATGTATATCATGCTAATATTGAGCATAGCAGCAATTGTAGTAAGTCCTTTATTAGCAAGAAGAAAATAAGACATTTATCCTATTAAGTTAGGTTAATAAAACAAATCAAAAAATGGCAAGAACAAAAAAGAAACTACCAAGTTTGAACGCAAGTTCGATGGCAGATATTTCGTTTCTTTTACTTACCTTCTTTTTGCTTGTTTCTAGTATGGATACCGATAGTGGTTTGGCAAGACGATTGCCCCCACCACCTCAGGACGAAGAGAATCTTCAGGAGATGAAGATACAAAAACGTAACCTACTTGTTATTCTAGTTAACGCTAATAACGAGACGATGGTTAGATCCGAGGAAGGTACAGAGTGGTATTCTAATCAAGATGAACTACTAGGAAAAGGAGGCAAAACGGCTTTGAAGGATAAAGTAATCGAATTTGTTTTGAATACTAATAACAGCGAGTTGCTACCAATAGTTACAGAAAAAGAGTTTGATGCCCCTATTGGTGTCGTTCCTGTAACTGAACAGCACGTTGTTTCGCTTCAAAATGATGCTACAACAAGCTATAAAACTTACATTGCAGTTCAAAACGAACTAGTAAGAGCTTACAATGAGTTGCGTCAAGCAGGAGCTAAGAAGTATTTCAACAACGACTACGAAAATCTACTTGAACCACAACAAAAATTAATTCAAGAGTTGTATCCACAGAAAATTTCTGAGGCTGAACCTAAAAACTTTTCGAGAGGAGATAATTGATATGGGAAAATTTACTAAAAGTGGCGGCAGGGAAATGCCCGAATTGAATACTTCTTCAATGCCCGACTTGGTTTTCGCCATCCTATTCTTCTTCATGGTAACAACTACCATGCGCTCGGAGGAATTAATGGTAAAAATCAAATTACCGTCGGCTACAGAAGTACAGAAACTGGAAAAGAAGTCACTTGTGACATACATCAATATTGGTCCTCCAACTGATGCTAAATTTGGAACAGGTACTCAAATGCAGCTTAATGATAAGTTTGCGGAAGTAGAAGACATCCAAGACTACATCGCTCAAGAAAAGTCAAGCATGAGTGAGTCAGATCAACAATTGATGACTGTATCAATTAAAGCTGACGAAGACACTAGGATGAGCTACATCAGTGACGTGAAGCAAGCACTTAGAAAAGCATATGCTCTGAAGATAAGTTATTCTTCAAGAAAAGCAGAAAACTAAGATGCTTTAAAATTTTCAAAAGGTCGAATCACATTAATGTGGTTCGGCCTTTTTTTTATAATAACATTGAGGAAGTCATGTTTGCTAATTGAAAAAAATATCCTCTAAAAATGAACTCTTTAAAGAGCGTCACACTTTATATAACAAAGAATTGTACTCACGATGTATCTCAATTAATTAGGAAATCTTTATAGTTCAAATTGGAAGAGCCAAATAATATGAAGTATAAGCATACCTTCCTATAATTGACACAAAACAAAATGGAATTGATGCAATTCACTAAAAAATACCTACAAAGTAAAATGGAATTATGATTTCCGACGAGTTAATGAACATGGAGTACATTTATTTAGATGGAAAAGGTTGTCATATGCCTAAATTATTTATATCATAAACGAAAAGATAATTCATTGCTGATGATCTAAAAATATAATGATGAGTCAAAATGTCATGGCTAAGATATTATATTAAGTAAAAGCACAACTAAGGCTAAGGACGGAAAGACTAATAAAAAATAGGAGTATATCGAAATACACTCCTATCATTTTATTTATCTATAAGGCTTCATACCATTCTTAGACCACTCCATCACATTTGCTGGTGGTCGCTTAGCCATCAGTTCATACTTCATGAAGTCCATATATGGTGCTACATGGCTAAAAAACTTATAGTATCCTTGACACAAATAGTTCAACCCCGGGTTACCATACTTGTCATTAACAAATCTATTCTTCGGACACTCACCGTAGCAAGCAAATAAATAGTTACACTCTCGACATTGCTTGGGAAGCTTGTCGAACTTATCATTTCCAAACTTCATCTGCTTTTCGGAGTACATCATTGAAGTCAAAGGCTTAACATTTACATTGCCTAAATAATACTCGGGGAAAACGAAGTGATCACATGAATAAACATCTCCATTAAATTCCATTACTCCAGCATGCCCACATGTTTTGGCCATAGTGCAAAGTCCAGGTTGCTCGCCTACCCAATTAGCAAGTGTTGAATCGAATATTTGAACATATATTTTCCCTACATCTTCTTTAATCCATTCATCAAATACTTTACACAGGAAAGAGCCCCACTTTTCGGGTGAAATGCTGTAGTGTGCTAATTCCGCCTCATCCTTTGTTTCGTTAGCTGTTGCTAATTTAAGAACACCCTTCTTAGTACGAATTCTTTCGACAATAGGTGTGAACTGAATAAACTGAGCACCAATGTCTTTAAAAAACTGGTAGAACTCTACAGGATAGTTTGAGTTGTAATCATTTACAACGGCCATTACATTATATTCTACTCCATGCTTTTGCAAAAGCGATATCCCCTTCATTACCTTATGAAAGGATGGACGTCCCATTTTGTCTCGCCTGTACTCATCATGAAATTCCTGTGGCCCATCAATAGAAATACCTATTAGAAAGTTATTATCTTTGAAGAACTTACACCACTCATCATTAAGCAGCGTGCCATTGGTTTGCAGTGTGTTCTCTATCTGACGCCCACCAGCATATTGTTTTTGTAACTCTACAGCTTTTTTATAGAAAGAGAGAGGACGCATAAGAGTTTCACCACCGTGCCAAGTAAACATAACTTGTGGCATAGTTTGTGCCTCAATATATTGTTTGATAAACTTTTCCAAGAGCTCTTCTTTCAAAACGTGACCTTTATCCTCGTTAGTGTAAAGATTAGCTTTCTCAAGATAATAACAATAATCACAATCTAAATTACAACGCGAGCCAATTGGCTTGAGCATAACGTATAATGGTTTTGCAAAGGGTGCAAATGTTGACATATCAATATTATTTATATCACAAAGATAAACAATTTATATGTATATCGGGTTTTATGGTTTGAATTAACAATCAACAGTAAAACAAAGAAAATTATGAGAAATGAGAATTTACTAAATAGCGGACTATTAGTTTTGCGAATAGGAATTGGACTAGCAATGTTTGCACACGGATTGCCCAAACTAATGGGTGGAGTGGAAACATGGACATGGTTGGGAAGCACTATGTCACAAGTAGGAATAAATTTTGCACCCACATTTTGGGGCTTTCTTGCAGCCTTCACCGAAGCAATTGGTGGTCTTTTATTTGCAATAGGGCTAGTGCATCGTCCAATTTCGTTAATGCTAATAGGAATGATGGGGATGGCAATAGTTTCACACGTATCGCAAGGAGATGGATTTATGGGTTATAGCCATGCACTTGAGCTGATGGTTGTATTCGTTGCAATGTTTATTACAGGTCCTGGAAAATATTCACTTGATCAAAAGCTAATACCTCAGCTAGTATAAGATAAGTTCAAGCTAATAAATAAAACTAAAGCCCCTCTTATTTCTTTACGAAATATGAAGAGGGGCTTTTTCTATTATATATAATGTAGTGATAGCCATAAGCTATCTGTTTTTTGTGCATAAAAAAAGGGTAAGCTTACTATATCGCGCCGCTACAACCAAATACCCTTGCTTCGATCAAGACCTGGGGGATTCATCGGGAGCTTGCCGTATAGGACTTACCCAACTGCAAAGGTACAACATTTTTCTATAGAACAAAATTATTTGAAACCTTTTTCTCAAAAATATTAATTTTAAGTATAGTCTGAAACTAGCATACAGCCCGTAATACGCAAATAGTGAGGAGACAATTCAATTAATTTTATAGCAAATACTGATTGACTATCTATCGTACACTTAAGAGACTAACCCTCGAAGTAAACAATAGAAATTTAGCCTAAAACAATAAACACAACATATAAAAAACAACTAATACATCGAAACGAATAATCTCCCTTTCAGTTTTTAGTTTCTAACAATAAAACTATCTTTGTGTTTAGTAATATAAAAAATTTAAACCTATGAATATTGTTGATAGATTTATTAAGTATGTAAAGATTGACACACAGTCAGACGAAAACAACGCACAAACACCAAGTACCCAAAAACAGTTTAACCTTGCTAAAGAGGTAGAGCGTGAGATGATAGAGATGGGTCTTAC
>JAAYFB010000417.1 GCA_012728465.1 Proteiniphilum sp.
CTAAACACATTTGTGATTGACAGCATATTGTTCAAATCATCTTCAAATACATATGTAAATGACAATATATTGATGCGATTCTCCCTAGAAACATATTGATTTGGTTATATTAACGTGTCAAAGGTCATGAGTCAACCTTTATTTTTAACAATAGGACAAAAAAGTGGCTCAAACACAAATGTGTTTTAGGACTATTTGGTCACGGTGGACAAAAACACAAATGTAATTGAGCCACTTTTTCTCGATTTTCTTAAAACACAAGTTTTATTGACTCACTTTTTTGCCTCAATCTTTATGCACATATATGTTTATTAACACTAATGGGTGCAGTTATTGTTAATAATACTATGTTTTTAGCGTATTATGAAAAAAGTGTAACCAAACACATTTGTGTTTGAGGCGAAAAAGTCCATTTTTTTTGTAATTACACTTCTACATGAAGACTTTTTGATTACGAAAATAATAAACACACTTGTGTTTTATAACTTTCAAACTATATGTAGAGTATAGATCATTAAACTATAACGACATCAGGCTATATACACTGGATTGATTTAGCGAACTCGAAATAAAAACAACTATATCAATATAATTCACTTCCTAAACGGTAAACTCTGATTTGATTATCCACTAGATTCGTTATAGAGCCCAAATTTTGGCTCTAACTCGTTTTGTGTCCGTAATTTAGGATAATCATTAATTTAGCACTCTGAATATTAATTACACATTTAATAGGACAGTATCCTTTCTAAAAGGCTTATCAATACCATTTATATGCGTAAGTTGATATAATGTTAATTGAACGACTCTGTTTTGCATTGTTTTGACACTATTCTCGATATTCTAGAATTACATTTGGATACTTAAAAAGTCATTTAAGCTATTTCTAGAGTACGATGGATACTTGAATGGCCGTTTAACTACTTTTCGTGAGTACGGTTTAAACTTAAACGTCCGTTCATCTACTATTAGCCAATGCTGCGAGTACTTCCAAAACCGTTTGCCTACACTTAGCTAATAAGGTGAGGACTTGCATATCTATTGAAGTATATGTTGATTATTCTGCAGCTTTTACTTTGCCAATTCCTTCTTTGTTTATATTTTTAATCTCAGGATTACCCCAGTATGTAACTCCACCTACACCTTCACTAGATATAGCTATGGTTTTACTTGCTCTGCATTTCACGCTTCCTACTCCTGATGCTTTTACATCAAGATGCTCTGCATAAAACTCTTTTGCATCAGTGCTGCCAACTCCTTCTGTTTTTAATTTTACGTTAACTGCTAGTCCTTTTAGCTTCATGTTTCCAACACCTTGATATCCGGCTTCTAGGTTCTTGCATTCAAGATCTTCTGCAGACAGATTTCCCACACCATCAAAATCAATCTCTAGGTTTTCTAGGGAAACCTTGTCTTTTAATGTGAATGTTCCAACTCCCTGATGATTAATTTTGGTGATGTTTGGGGAAGTTATATATACTGTAAGATTGCTTTTACCCTTTTGATTCTTTACATTAGATTGAAATATTAGTTTTCCGTCTTCACAAGTAACTAAAATATTGTCAATTTCTTTTTGTGTTCCTTCTGCTCTTACCAGAGTTTGTTCTCCTTGTGTAAAAATAATATTACCAACTATTTCAGATTTTATTTCGGTGAACGAATCTATAGAGTAGTTTTTTACTGTTTTTGTGCTTGAACCATTTTCGCTATTTTTGCTTTGCGCACATGCGCCTAAGTTTATAGCTAGCATCATAAGTGCTATAGATAGTAATAATGATTTTGTTTTCATAAGAATATTTTTTTGATTTAGTTTTTAAGTAATTCTAATATTTTTAATCTGAATGCGTATTCATATTTAGCCTGTGCCTGATCGGCTAAAGTTTTTGCCAAGTTTGTTTTCGATTGAAAAAGCTCAAAAGAATTTGCACGTCCTCCGTCATATTTTTCTTGAGTAAATCTGTAAGACTCTTGTCCTGCCGTTTCAGCTTTCTGAGTAGCTTGCCATTTGCTTTTAGCCCCTTTTGCGTTCTCAAAGGCTTGTTCAACTCTTTTGCGAAGATCAATTTTTACTTGATCAATTTCTAATCTACTGTTTTCTGCTGCAATCTTTGCTGATCTAATGCTATTGCGCGTTTGAAACTTATTGAAGATAGGTACCTGCATGCTAAAACCTAGCGAGTTGCTCATATTATTCTTAAGTTGCTGCCCAAAGGGAGCATTGGTTCTTCCTCCCATGTTGTAATATCCTGTGCCTATGTTAGCTCCAAATGTTAGGGTAGGATATAGTCGAGATCTGGCTATTTTTACATCAAGAAGACTTATTTCATGTCGGCGGTTAGCAGCATCTATCTCTGGGCGTACAAGTAGTGCCGACTGTATAATGTCATAAGATGATACAAGCTGCTCTTTATTAATTATTGACTCAATAGGTGGTGCAATGACATCAAAATTGCTAAAATCATCTAATTCCATTATTTGTGCTAAGTCTAGTATGGCAAGTTTGAGTTGGCTTTCAGCTTGAACAAGGTTTTGCTCCTCTCTAGCTAGTTGTGCTTCAAGCTCATACTTTTCACCCTTAGCTAGTTTTCCGCTCTCAATCAGTTCACTTTGCACACCTATATTTGCCTTAGTAAGATCTATTTGTTGAATTGCGATTTGTAATAATTCTTTTTGTAATAATACCTGAAGAAATGCTGTGGAAACACTCATTTCTATGTCATCTTTAAACTTTTCCAAATCTGCATCCGATGCACTAACTTCAGCACGACGAGCATCAATATTGTATTTCATTCTCAACCCATCAAATAGGGTAATACCAGCATTTATTCCAAATGATGTTTGTGATGAATTTGTATTTTCGTACACATTGTCTAGACCTATGGAACGACCAAACACAAAGCTTTGCCCCGCCGATGCGTTTAGATTGGGTAGCAAATCACTCTTTGCTTGCGAGTATGCAATCTCTCTTTGTTGCTTGTTTAGCATTTGTTGTTTTACATTCCTATTGTTGTTCAATGCAGTCTCCACACACTCCTCTAGAGTATATTGTTGTGCTGAAACAGTGAATAGCAACAATAAAAATAATGATAATATGGTATATCTTAGCTTCATTATAGTTCTATTTTTTAGTTTCTATTACTTGATTGCCACGAACTTTATCATTCTCTTGTAGCCCATCAACTATCTCTATCTTAATTCCATCAGACAATCCTACTTTTACATGCTTTTTATTGAATTCTTGTGGTGATTCGCTCACTGCAAGATATACAAATGAAGAGTCATTTTCGAATGTTATGCAGCTTTCGGGTACAGAAATTACACTGTCCCTGCTATCTAATATTATATCAGCATTGGCACTATATCCAGCTCTGATAAATAAATCATCGGGCATTTGAATAGCAGCTTTCATTTCAAATAAAATAGCTCCACTCTCTTCA
>JAAYFB010000418.1 GCA_012728465.1 Proteiniphilum sp.
ATATGTTTCTACCTGACAATATTGACTTAGCTCAAGCAGAAAAGTATAGTCTATCCATTCGGTTGATACCGAATGGATTTTCTTTTTTAATATTCTCACATTCCGACAAGTCTATTTATTTTTATAAGGAAAGTAACTTTAGTAAAAACTTGTCTTTGATTGATAATATAAAAAAGATATTCTTCGAATCTAATTTATTCAATCATCAATTCAACAAAATTTTGGTATCAGTTGTATCCCCTAGATACACCATAGTACCAAAAGTTTTTTTTGATGCTAAGAATGCAAATGAATACTTTGAGTTCAACATTAGCGGGGCTAGTGGCAAAGTATTAAATAATCACATCAGAGAGGGAGAGTATAATATCATATTTGATATAGATGAAGAAGTATATTCGTTTCTGTTTAGAAATTTATGGAATCCATGCTTTCAAAGCTTTACTTCTCAACTTCTACCCTTCTTAAGAAACCATGATGAAGTAAATACTAAACGATGCTACGTAATATTTCATGACAATATGATTACTATAGCATGTTTTAAAAACAAAGTATTACTTTCTTCAAATACGCTGGAAGTATCTGAACAAAATGATATTATTTATCACATAGTAAACATATGGGACAAACATCCTTTTGATCAAAACAGCGATTTTATGTATTTAGCTGGAGATACAGAAAAAAATTGGGAAAGCATAAAGACCCTTAAGCAGTTAATAAAAAATGTCGTTGAAGTTTCTCTACATCATTCTCTTTCCAAAGAAGATACTCTGAATATCCCTACAGACATATTAGTACAATTATGCGAATAATAAGCGGTAAATACAAATCAAGAATTATAAAGGTGCCTGCAAACTTTAAGGCAAGACCAACAACAGATTTTGCACGTGAAAATCTATTTAATATTCTTACCAATATTATAGACTGGGAGGATACAATAGCACTGGACTTATTCTCAGGCACGGGTAGCATAGCTTTTGAATTAGTTTCAAGGGGATGCCCACGTGTAGTATCTGTGGAGGCAAATCAAATGCACTACAAGTTTATTTGCAATACAATGGATACACTTAAGGCTAACGAGCTATGGCCCTTAAAGGCAGATGTTTTTAAGTATCTAAAGAATAACCACGAGAAGTTTGATTTTATATTTGCAGATCCACCATATGATTTACCCCAACTTAACACTATCCCTGATATTATATTTTCGAAAGAGCTACTAAAACCAGAAGGACTATTTATTTTAGAACATTCGAGCAATAATGATTTCTCAGAACACCCACACTTTTGGAAATTAAAAAAATATGGAAGTGTAAATTTTAGCATGTTTCAGAAAGAAGCATAAACCTAAAAAGTCAATAGATGCATACCACTCTTATTGTGTATTTATGCACTATTCAATAAAAAAACATTCCAAATAAATCATTATAGATTGTGAATACATAATTTATTTGATTACCTTTGCGATTCAAAAATAAATTTTATAGCAGAATGGACGACGATCCTAGTTTATACGAGAAGAAAATGTAACCGATCTTTCCGAAAGAGACCATGTTCTCCTTTTTGGAAAGACGAAAAGGAGATTTTATGAGCAATTTAAACGTAAAAGACCTACTTAACTTTGTAGGCAAAAAAGAATGGAAAGCGTTGAGAAACGCACTACACGAGTTTGACAATATCCAAATTGCCGATGTTATAGAACGAAGTAAAGAGTTCGAGTCAATAGTATTGTTTAGGTTTTTAGGACGAGAACAGGCAAAGGAAGTATTCCAAGAATTATCATTTGACAAACAAGAAGAGATTATTGAAGGCTTAGCTCAACATGCCAGCAAAGTAGCTGATCTGCTTAATGACATGGAGCCCGACGATAGAACTGCTTTTCTTGAAGAACTACAGGGAAACATTACCCAAAGACTAATGCAACTACTTACTCCCGAAAACAGAGAGGTAGCTAAAAAACTACTCGGATACCCCGAAGATAGTATTGGTAGGATGATGACCCCTGAATATGTGGCCGTTAAAGAAAACTTCACTATTACAGAAACCATCGAACACATTCGAACATTCGGTAGTGATTCAGAAACGCTAAATGTTGTGTATGTAGTTGATAACAACTGGAAGTTAATCGACGATATCAGGATGAGAGAAATCATTTTGGCTAATCCTAATCAAAAGATTGGTGATTTGATAGATCGGAAATTCGTATCCCTCAGTGCATTTGATGATCAAGAAACTGCTGTTTCAGTATTTAAAGACCACAATAGAGTAGCACTGCCTGTGATAGATACAGAGGGAGTTTTGCTGGGTATTGTTACAGTTGACGACGTTCTTGATATTGCAGAAGAAGAAGATACAGAAGACTTCCACAAGTTTGGTGCAGTAAGTGATGCAGTAATTAGTCCACTTCAGGCAACTATTATCCATTTATATAAGAAACGAGTATTTTGGTTGATGGCTCTTGTTTTTGTCAATATATTTTCAGGAGCAATTATATCTACTTTTGAGGAAGTACTCGCATCAGCCATATCATTGGTTTTCTTCCTACCTCTTCTTATCGACAGTGGAGGTAATGCAGGTTCACAAGCTGCGACACTTATGATTAGGGCATTAGCAATGGGCGATGTAGAATCAAAAGACTGGATGAAGCTTCTAGGTAAAGAATTCTTTGTAGCCCTCTTACTAGGACTTAGCATGGCTGTTGCAGTAGCAGTTGTTACTTTGTTTAGATCGCCAGAAATATTATTTATCGTCCCAACGACAATGATTCTTGTGGTTGTTGCAGGTAGTGTTATTGGTATGTTGCTACCGTTTATATTTACTAAACTCAAAGTTGACCCAGCAACAGCTAGTGCACCACTCATTACAACCATATCCGACATTTTGGGAGTTGTAATTTACTTTAATGTGGCTAGTAAGTTTCTTGGTTTTTAAATCAACCTTACATAATTAATTAAGGTGTTTTTCTATATTGCTTTTAGTTGCATTAGAAAAACACCTTTTATTTTTTACATCCATTTATTAGCGTGTACTGCACATAAAAAGAATGCCTAAAGATCAATTATTAATCTTTAGGCATCATATCAAAATAAATTCGACTTACAAATATGTGCTAGGACTTATTCTTATTTTCATCCACAATTGCATCAATAACTGCAATAGCGGCCATATTAACAATATCTCTCACAGATGTGTCAACATCTAAGATATGAACGGGTTTATTCAGACCCATTTGAATTGGCCCCATCACGTCCCCTACCCCTGTTTCTACTAGTAACTTATACGCAGTATTAGCAGAGCTTAAATTAGGGAACACGAGAGTATTAACATCTTGCCCTTTAAGCTTAGTGAATGGATATCTTTTATCTCGTTGCTCTTTATTTAGTGCGATGTTAACTTGCATCTCACCATCTACCAACATGTCAGGATAACTGCTATGAAGTTTTTCCACTACTTGACGTACTTGAGAAGGAGTACCAATTTTATCATTTCCAAAATTAGAATATGACAGCATAGCCATCACAGGATTATGTGCAAAAAACTTAACAGTGTCATTTGCCAAGCGTGCAATATCAACTAAAGCTTCAGGAGAGGGATGCCTATTAAATAATGTATCAGCAAGGAATAGTATCCCTTTCTTGCTATTCACAATATGCATAGCACCAATATGATTATACCCCTCTCTAATACCTATAATATCTTTAGCAAGGTTTATAGTTTCAGTATATTTTCCAAAAACACCAGTGATTAAAGCGTCAGCATCACCAGCTTCCACCATCATCATACCGAAGGCATTTCTGTTAAACATCATCTCTATAGTTTCATTTAAGGCATATCCATCACGACTTCTTTTTTCACACAGCATCTTGGCGTACTTAATACGACGTAACTCCTCCTTATCATGACGTAGATTTACTATCTCAATACCATTTAAACTAACATTATGCTCTTTTGCCAATGCAGCAATTCTGTCTTCATTACCAAGCAAAATAGGGTAACATATACCATCTGCCACACAAGCCTCTGCTGCCTTTAGCATATTTATATGATTAGCTTCCGAAAAAACTACCCTCTTAGGTTTTTGACGAGCCATATCGTAAAATCTTCTTAACATTTTATTGTCAAGCCCCATACGTTGGCGCAAATCTTCATTATATTGTTCCCAATCAACAATTTCCTTTCTTGCTACACCCGATTCTATTGCAGCTTTAGCCACAGCAGGTGCTACAGCAGTAAGAAGTCTATAATCTAATGGTTTAGGAATTATGTAATCTCTACCATAATTTATCTTTTTCAAGTTGTATGCAGCATTCACTACATCAGGTACTGGTTTTTTTGCAAGCTCTGCGATAGCCCTAACTGCAGCCACTTTCATCTCCTCGTTGATAGTAGTTGAACGAACATCCAAAGCACCTCTAAATATATAGGGGAATCCCAAAACATTATTAATTTGATTTGGATGATCTGAACGACCAGTAGCAAAAATAATATCCTTACGTGCACTCATAGCATTTTCGTAAGAAATTTCAGGGTTAGGATTTGCTAAAGCAAAAACTATAGGGTCAGCACTCATCGACTGAACCATTTCTGTGCTTAAAACATTAGCTACCGATAATCCAATAAAAACATCCGCACCATTTACAGCTTCTGCAAGTGTAGTAATATCCTTATCTGTTGCAAATGGTTTTTTGCGATCATTCAAGTCTGTACGCTTTTTAGAGATTACTCCTCTCGAGTCAAGCATGACAATATTTTCAAGTTTTGCACCTAAAGCTATATATAGCTGTGTGCAAGAGTTAGCCGCAGCACCAGCTCCATTAACTACAATATTTACATCTTCTATGTTTTTACCTGCAAGCTCTAAAGCATTTAATAAGCCAGCTGCAGATATAATAGCAGTACCATGCTGGTCGTCGTGCATAATGGGAATGTCAAGTTCGGACTTCAATCTGTCCTCAATTTCAAAACACTCAGGTGCTTTAATATCCTCCAAATTAATACCCCCAAATGTGGGTGAAATAGCTTTAACAATCTCAATAAACTTATCAGGATCTTTTTCATTAACCTCAATATCGAAAACATCGATACCAGCAAATATTTTAAATAATAACCCCTTGCCCTCCATAACAGGCTTACTTGCGACAGCACCAATATCTCCCAAACCCAAAACAGCAGTACCGTTCGATATTACAGCCACGAGGTTTCCTTTGGACGTATATTCATAGGCTTTTTGAGTATCTTTTTCAATTTCGAGGCATGGAGCAGCAACACCAGGAGAATATGCTAACGATAAGTCTCGTTGAGAACTGTATGGTTTAGTAGGAACTACTTCTATTTTTCCAGGACGCACTTCAGAGTGATATCTAAGAGCATCTTCATTTAATTTATTTGACATTTTTATTTTGAATATATTTTAAACTAATTCTGAAATGCAAAATTAATCAATGAAAACAACAAACAGAAGTATTATGCAATTAATCTTATATTATAAATATAGCTTAAGTTACAAACTAAACAACAGTATGGCTAATTAACATCAAATCGAAACCTGATAAGATTAAATGCTTTCGATTTTATTGTAAAATCACATCTATAGAAATAATCAATAGATAAACACTTATTTATATATCAACAAAACAGCAGGTTAATAATTAAATTAAAACTTCAATTAATTTAAAAATGCGACAAACTACTCTTTTATTATAGAACCATATCATACTTTCGTTGTTATATGATTTGGACTGATTTTAAAGTCGAAGTTATTGAACATTAAAATAGTGCACAAATTCAATTTAATTAATAAATAATCATGTTTAAAGCAAACACGCTCTCTTCTTCAACCACCAATGGCTTGCAAAAAGAGTATGCTTCAACACAACAAGAATCTATGATTTTTAAAGACTTCAATCCTCTAGAGGATGCCACTTTTAGGATTATCGACAACGATGGGAAGGTTATCAATAAAAAATATATGCCCCAATTGGATAATGACACCATTGTCAAAGCATACAAATCTATGCTATTTGCTAGAACAGCCGACCAGATGGCAGTTTCATATCAAAGACAGGGAAGAATGTTTACCTATCCACCCATTATAGGTCATGAGGCCATACAAATTGCAGCAGCTAATGTTATAAGAAAAGAAGACTGGCTAGTGCCTGCATTCAGAGAGGTAGCTCTTATGATGGAAAAAGGAGTGAAGCTAGAAGAAATATTCCTATACTACATGGGAAATGAAGAGGGAAGTAATTTCAAAAATACAGACAGAGTACTTCCTATTTGTGTACCCATAGGCTCCCAAATTCTACATGCCACAGGTATTGCATATTCGGTGAAGCATCAAAAGAAAGACGAAGTAGTTTATACATATATTGGTGATGGAGGAACATCCGAAGGAGATTTCAGTGAGGGATTAAACTTTGCTGCAGTGTGGAAAGCTCCAATAATATTTACAATACAAAACAACCAGTATGCTATTTCAGTTCCTGTAGATAAGCAAACAAAATCTATA
>JAAYFB010000419.1 GCA_012728465.1 Proteiniphilum sp.
GATGGATATATCAGAAATGGAAAAATAAATCACGACAATCTGTATCTATCATTATCTCACAATACTGACAAGCAGATACTAAAGCTAAGCTACATCAGAGGTGAACAGCGTACTGGCATCACCTGGGAGGGGGTTAGTGCCGATGATATCGAAAAGTATGGTCGCAAGTATAACCCTGCTGGTAAATATAAAGACGATGCGGGCAATACTCTCTATTATGACAATGAAACTGACAATTATCTATCTAACATACTTCAGCTAACGCTTACAAGAGAACTTAGCGATAATTGGTATCTGAATAGTAGCCTTAGCTACAACAATGGATATGGCTATTACGAAAACTACAGATACATGAATGAGTATTCAAAATTTGGGCTAAAGCCACAAACTATTGAGGGAGTAACATTCACAGAGACTGACTTTATTCGTAAAAAGATGTTGAGCAACGACTTTTATGTAGCCAACCTATCATTCAACTACAAAAAAGATGCTACCAATCTGACCTTTGGAGGTATGTATAGCTTGTTTGATGGTGAGCACTTCGGTCGCTTACCTTGGATAAAGCACAACAATGATATCCCCGAAAACTTTGAGTGGTACCGCAACAATGGTACTAAAGGCGAAGTTAGCTTATTCACAAAATTAGAATATCAGCTTAACGACAAGCTCTCACTATTTGGTGATATTCAGTACAGACACATCTATTACAATATGACGGGTACGGATGATGATATGGTGGAGATGAATGGAAGATATAAGTATGACTTTGTGAACCCTAAGGCTGGTGTGTTTTACAACATTAATGATAATAACAACATCTATGCCTCAGTGGCATTTGCACAGCGCGAACCATTGCGTAACGACCTAAAGGATGGTGCTAAGGTAAATGAAAAAAATCTTATCAAACCCGAAAGCATGATTGATTATGAGGTTGGCTATAGATACACAAGTAATAACGGAACTATAATTGGTGCAAATATATATTTTATGGATTACTACAACCAGATGGTGCAAACAGGAAAACTTAATGATGTAGGATATAAATTTATGGAGAATGTGAAGGACAGCTACCGTGCTGGTATAGAGCTTGAAGCCTCTGCGCCTATTATTAAAAATATGCTTCGTGTAGATGCTAACCTTACTCTTAGCCAAAACAAGATTAAGGACTATGTAGCTTATTACGATATATATAAAACAAAGGAACAAGAGGAAGAGTATTTTAAGAGTACTCAAATTTCATTCTCCCCCGACGTGGTGGGTATGGCAAGTATTACTTATCAACCAATTCGCCCATTGATGTTCAACTTGATGGGTAAATATGTTGGCAAACAATATCTTGACAATACTCAGAATGATGACAAATCTTTACCATCATACTTCACTACCAACCTATCGGCAGGATATACGTTTGAGAATACTCAACTTGGCACAATATCTATACAAGCATTTGCAAATAATATATTCAATAGCAAGTATAGTGCAAATGGATATGCTTCAACTGCAATATATGACGGAGTAGCTTCTCATTGGGTAGGATATTATCCACAAGCTACAAGAAACTATATGGTGAAGTTAACAGTGGCATTTTAGGTAATAAACCAATAAAATAAATATTGAAAAAGGTGTGCAAATATCATGATGATAGATGCACACCTTTTTTAAATTATCAGTATAAGTTTATTACCCCTGAAAGTCCATCTTACGATGCATACCATCACAATAGGGCTTCTTTGTAGAATGCCCACATCTACATAAAAATGTAGTTTTCTCTTTTGTTTCAATAGATCCGTCGGAAAGTTCTACTTCCAACATACCTTCCACTTTTAATGGACCATTAGGAATAACTTGTACTTTCAATAATGAATCCATAATACTAATATATTTAGATGTTAATAACTTTATTCTTGGGTGTAGTAGCCACAAACTCTTTCAAGTAGAATGGCTCAAAATATGCTACGTCAACAAAATCTTTTGCTTCAAA
>JAAYFB010000071.1 GCA_012728465.1 Proteiniphilum sp.
GTCAAGGAACGATGAAACGTTGCCTAGCGACATTGCAGCACCATCTTGTTCTTTCACTGCAGCTAAGTATCCCATATACACCCACTGAATAGCCTCTTGTGCCGTTTGTGCAGGACGAGATAAATCTAAGCCATAAATGTTTCCTAGCTCAGTAATATCTTTTAATGCTTTTATTTGTTCTGCAACCTCTTCACGAAGTCTTATACGCTCGTCCGACATTGGGCCACCAAGTGCCTCTTTGTCTGCCATTTTTTGCTCAATAAGCTTTGTAGTTCCATAAAGAGCTAAACGACGGTAGTCACCAATGATACGACCACGTGCATAGTTGTCAGGTAATCCTGTAAGGACACCTAAAGAACGGAATGTTCTTATTTCGGGTGTGTAAACATCAAAAACTCCATCATTGTGTGTCTTTGCGTATTTAGTAAAGATTTCCTCTACGGTAGGATTAACTTCTACTCCCTGCTCTTCACATGCTCTTTTCACTACTGAGAAGCCACCATAGGGCTTCATAGCTCGTTTTAGTAGCATGTCGGTCTGAAGTCCTACTATAAGTTCATTGTCTTGATCGATGTAACCTGCAGCGTGAGATGTTACTGTTGAAATAATTTTGTTATAGATAGCACGCACACCATTATTAACACGCTCTTCTTTGATTGCATCCATACACAGTTGCCACATGTTTTTAGTGCGTTGTGTGGCTTCTGTTAAGAATGATGCATCTCCATCATATGGAGTAATGTTTTTTGAAACAAAATCGCGAACGTTAATTTTTTTTTGCCAGTCTCCTGAAATAAAATTAGCCATAAGTCTTTTTAGTTCTATATTTTTTTTGAAATTTGATTATTTGCTGTATCTGTGATTTTTTTTATGTTATAAAACATATTATCTATATCAACCAGCTGCAAAAGTAATACTTTTAATTCTATTTTTTACTATTGCAAATAGACTTTGTTTTTCTTATATTCAGAGAGTTTGCTTAATGAGGACTTTTTTATCTTATTTGTGAGTATCTTCTCGACTTTTTCACTAATTCGTTAATGTTGTTTTTAGTTTTTATTAGGTGAATTTATTTCAGTACTAGTTATTATGTTGATAAGAACATTACACTTCAATTTTATTTCATGGAAAAGATAAGGGTCAGTAACTTTGATAATTACTGACCCTTAAGGATTTTATTTATTATAGACTAAGTAGTTCTAAAACGCATAACCAATAGCAAGCGTCAGAGATGGTACTATTCCGCTTGTTGTTTCAAGCTCATAATCACTTGCGTTCATAATTGTATAGTTTGGACCAATTCCCAAATCTAATGTAAAACCATTTTTCCACGCCCATTGGTATCCTACTTCAGCTCCTATTGCAAATGCTGTAAAACTATGGGTGTTTCCGTTGTCTTTGATTGAACCAAATTCAAACGAAGCTTGTGGAGTTACCCAAAAGCCTGAAGGAACTTCGGTTTTGGTATGAGTGAAGTAGTATCTATAACCTGCACCCAGACCAAGAGCTGATACATCCGTACCCAGAAGATTGTAAGCATATGTGCCTTTAAAAAGCACAGAACTCTTGGAGTTTAGCACTTTTTCGTAAGTTACATTAAAGTTGCCAAATGCTAATCCTATTGGATTTGCTTTGATAACATTTGTCCTTTCTTGCGCATAGCTACCCAAAGAAAATACAAAAGAGAATACTAAAATAACGAAAAATGTTTTCTTAATTTTGTTCATAATTTATTGTATTTAAATGTTTGCGATGCAAATATAAACATAATTTTGTAATTGAAAGCTTTTTAGTGAATTATTTCACTGTTACAGCATTATCTTTGGATAGTTTAACCATGATATCTTTTTCAATATCAAATCCTTTATCGAAAGTGTTGTTTTCGATTACTATATTATCAACCTTTTCAAGTAAGAATGGGTATTTGTTCCAATGAAATGGTTCAAAGTCGTTGTTGCTTATGATTGTATTGTTTCTGAAGATAAGTCCATCTGTTGATTTTGCATAGAGTAGGGGGCGATCGAAGGTTTCAAAAGTGTTACCTTCAATTACGATACCCGAATGGAAAAATTTCTCTTGCTCCTCAAGGTTTGGAATTTCTGGATAGATAGAGATAATTGCATTAGTAAATTGGTATTGTGCTGTGAGAGAGTTGATGAATTTATTATTTCTAATAATTACCTCTTTGCAAGCACCAGTTTCGTACCATCCATTGCAATCGCCACACAATAAAATAGCGGTGCCATGTGTGTGATCGAATGTATTATCTTCGCAAATGACTTTTTTAGGAGTGCTAAATAATGCACCTCTCGCACGGTTGTTTCTAATAATGTTATTAGAGAAAACTACCTCGGGGGTCCATGTTAAGTTTTCTATACCATACTTTCCATCTTCAGATATTTCTTCTGGCAAAGCATTTGTGAATGAAATCTCAAATTCTTTGGCTCCAAACTCTGTTGTCTTATCAATAGCTTTTATTGATGCAATTGAGTTGAGGTGATTGCCTACTAGCTCCATTTTTGAAGATTCTACAAATTGAACTTCATCACCTACTTCACCCCATTTAAATCCCCAAGATTGTGAGTGCATATATCTTGCTTGAAGAGTATTTTCATCAATTCGTTTTGTTATACGCAAGTAAGTGCCATGTACGTTAATTGCATCATCTGCCATTCCTTCATACAGTCCATTTTTTGAGATAATCACACCTTTACAACCAGAGAAGTGTGTTGCATCTGCTTGTGCTGTAAAGTATCTCGGGTCATTTTCGCCTCGTAAAGCCACAGAGAATCCATCAAGTGTAATATTTTCGCTCATCTGAGCCAGCAATGCCATTCCTTCGGCATAATGTACGGTTACATTTTCAATGTTAGTGTCAGTGCATTCACTAATGAAGATTCCAGGAGTGGGTCTGTGCCACGAGCGCAATGCATATCTTTCACCTAGAGCAGTTACACTATTTTGATACCATCCTTTTATTCTTAGTAAATTAGGTGACTCTTCTGATACTTCAGTGGGGTTAAAGCTAATGTCTGCTCTGTTGTAAGATAGTCGTCTGTCTTCTCTAAAGGGCATAGAGCTATTAGGTTTCACCTCGTATCCTTCGCCTAATACAATGAGCTTTCCTTCGTCTATTCTGTAGTTGCCCTCAGGATAAATTTTTGCTAAAACTTCGTCATTGTCAGTATCTATTTCGGTAATCTCCAATTGTCGTAAAGCTGGAAATTCGAAATCAATAGAAATATTTTTTAGTTTGATGTTCTTGCCCTCGAGTAGTGCAAAGGGTATCATTCTGCCATGAAATATAAAATCAGATCCTTGTCCATCTATCGTTACGTTTTCTAGCTCTTCTAGTGCAAAGCCAACTTTTTTGGGATTTGTTTGATCGTGATTAGAGATGTAATATTCTCGCTCGAATGAGCCTTCCTCATAAAAGTCGTATCTTCCTTTTGGGAATACAACGGTTGTTGGTTTATTGTTATCACTTGCTTTAAGCTCATCTATTATTAGTTTGGCAATAGGTGAGACATTCTCTCCACTGTTTGGTGATATGCCATATTTGTCGATAGATATTATCGAGCTGTTTTGTGTGCAACTAACTGCTAATACAAATAGCATGAATGTGTAAATAATGCTTCTATACATTTTGGTTGGGTTTAATAATAAGTTTGTTGTTTGGCATCAAAGTTAGTATTTATTGATACAAAAAGAAGTGAAATATGGGAAATGATTTCCATATTTCACTTCTTTATTAACAGTCAGTTTAAATTGTTTGTAATAATATGAGTATTACAGTTCTCTATTTTCTAACACTTCTCCTTCAGCATTTATTACTTCAAGAGTAAGTTTGTCTCCTTTCTTCTCTAGTACCATGACTGTTCCGTTGGGCTCTCTATTTCCACCACCAATAAATACAGGGAAGTTATTCTTACTAGTTCCTTTTTCAATTATTTCGAAACGGTGCGTGTGTGCGTTTAGTGATGCATTAAATGGTGCTTTTTCAATGATAGGTACCCATAAGTCAGTACATGGAGTATATTCTTTAGCCATTCCCTCTCCAAATAATGGTATGTGATGTATTAATACTCTTTTCTTGGCCTTTTTGAATTGCTTTGACTTTATTTCCTTTTTCAAAAAATCTGCTTGGTCTTGTCTATGTTGAGTAAAATCGTTCATATCATAATAAACCCAGTGGTCGTCAGGTTTGTCTTCACCACAATCTAACAGTACAAAGCGTGTGTCTCCTAATGAAAATGCACTGTATGAATGATCTTGCATACGTCCTAGATAGTTCCAAAGTAGGGGAGAATACTCTCCTCTAGTTTCGTGATTTCCACGAAGAAATATAGATGGCACTTCATCACTTCTTATTGCTGGTGTGTAGGCTTGTAGTCTGCCCACAATATCATTTTCTACTTCCACATCATCAAAGCAATCTCCATTAAATATTACCAAGTCATATGGTTTGCTGTCAACTAGTGAATGAAGTTTTCTAAACATATTCATATTGCTGTGCAAATCATTATACACAATCACTCTGAAATCTTTTTTATTATCACTCCATGTAGTGAATGATTTTAGTTCGGTTCTTACTGTATCGCCAAACTCTTTGTAGTAGCTTGAGTATCTAGTAATTTCCTGCGATACGGCTCTGTAGTAATATTTTGTTCCTGGTTCCAGGTCCGTAAGGTGTATTCTATTTATGGTATTGTTTGCAACCATCTCCCCTTCCAAAAATGTGCGAGCTCTCTTCAAGTTGCTAGGGTCGGTTCCATATTCTACCCAGCTACGAGCAGGCACATTAGTGAGCCACATCACAGTCATTTCATTTGTGCCCGGGCTTTGCAAATATGGAATGGTACGCATTACCTTTTCTGCAGGAGTTTTTATCCTTACATCCACAAACAGTGGACAATGATCGGATGCTACCTTTTCATCTATTACATGTGCCCTAAATTTAGCATATGTTTCGCCCTTTCCTTTATATCCTAGTACATAGTCAATTGTTTTGGTTGGCTTTTCTGATGGAATGGTGTATTGATTAATATTCGATAATATTTGCCAATCTGCATCAATAAGCCATTTCATTGGATCCTCTTCGGGCTCTGCATTTAGGTCGCCCATTAAGAATACGGGCTTGTCGTAATGTTTTATAGATTCTGTAATAATCTTCATCGATTCTAGTCGCTCCTCGTTTGTGAGAGATAGGTGTGTATTTACAACAACATATTTTTCTAACTCTACTATCAATGCAGTGCGTGCTTCTCTAGCTCCAGGCAGGCTTATCTTTATGGTGGCCAATGGTTTTTCTTTTGTCAGCATTCCATTTCCATATTTTCCATTGTCTAGCAATATGGAGTGTCCAAAGGTAGCATGCATGCCAGTTTGTTTTTCCAGCATTTGCATAATGTCAATATTCCCACTCCTGTTTACCATGCTGTCCACTTCTTGAAGTCCCACAACTTCTGGATTTACTTTTAGTATAATATCACCGATTCGTTCTATGTCTATTATATTATCCATACCCTTGCCGTGATGAATGTTGTAACTCATTAGTCGTTGAGTATTTTCACGTTGTGAATATGTTTGGGCATGCATACTGGCAAGCATGATGCTCATTATTGATAAAAATGCTATTAATCTGTTCATTTTTCTATGTTTGTATTTAATAAAGATGTTTTGACTACTTTTTTTAGTTATTGTATTAAGCTCCAAAAATACTCTAACTTGATGAGTAAATCAACTATTTGTATATGTTTTTAGACTACTGTTCCTGGAATCTTCCTATACATATCCCAACATTGGTTTGGCTATTTCCAAAAATAATTATTGTTATCCCAACATTGGTTTTACTACTTCTGAAAATAATTGAACAAAAACCAATGTTGGTTTTATAATTCCCAAAATAAATTATTGTCGCCCCAACGTTGGGATGATGGATATAGTTAATAATA
>JAAYFB010000072.1 GCA_012728465.1 Proteiniphilum sp.
ATCGTATCTGGCATCATTGCAGGATATATGCCTGCAAGAAACGCAGTGAAGATAAAGCCAATAGAGGCGATGAGGAAGGACTAATAAGCTACACTGATAGTTTTACCTTACGTTATTACGCCTGCGGCTGTTAATTGTCCTTCGGACGTTATTATGACAAAAGAAAGTGAGTATTGATAATTACACATTAAAAAAATGAAACTAAAAGACCTAGAAACATATAAACTATCAATGGAAATTGGCGATAAGGTTTATAGCATTGCTAAGGAGATGGATTACTTTAATAAAGATAAACTCTCTAAGCAATGGGTTAGAGCTACAGGCTCTATTAGTTTAAATATCAGTGAATGCTTTGGAAGATATTCATATAAAGACCAAAGAACTTTTTATTACTACTCACGAGGCTCACTAAACGAAATTGTTACTTGCTTACAAAAGGCAAGGAAAAGAGAATTAATCAGTGACGATGAATATAATTTGCTTCTTAATGACCATAATACTTTAGGGATAAAATTGGATAATTTCATAAACTCAGTAAACAAACTAATCAACCAATAACGTCGACAGGACAACTAACAGCCGAAGGCGAACTAACAAATAATAAATGAAATCACTTTTTGATACAGATAGATGGCAAGAGATTTGGATAACCATCACACACAATAAGTCACGAAGTTTCCTAACTGCCTTTGGTGTATTTTGGGGAATATTCATGCTAGTGCTGATGGTGGGTGCTGGAAATGCACTCGACCAAGGAGTCCGATCGCAAATAGATGGATTTGCCAGCAATTCATGCTTCTTTTGGAGCAATAGAACAACAGAGCCCTACAAAGGACTAAAGAAAAACAGATGGTGGAATATGATAAATAGTGATATTCCTATACTAGAAAATAGAATTCCTGAAATTGAACATATATCACCCATGCTATTTAGTGGAGGGGGCGGCAATAACAACGTTTTTTATGGAGAACGAGGAGGGAGTTACTCGATAAAGGGCTGTTATCCAGTTTATGACTTGATTGAAAAAAGCACACTAATTGAGGGAAGATTCATCAATGATATTGATATTGCCGAACAGCGCAAAGTGTGCATAATAGGTGATCGAATTGCAGAAGTATTATTCCCCAATGGCAATAAAGCATTGGGAGCACTGATTAGAGTAAATGGAATATACTTTAGAGTTGTTGGAGTTGCTAAAGGTCTAGCGTCGGTATCTATAGGTGGACCCATTGCTGAATCTGTGGTGCTTCCATTTACCACGATGCAAAAAGCATTTAATCAAGGCAACATCATTCATAATCTTGGTGTAACATCAAAGCCAGGCATAAAAATTACAGTTGTTCAAGACAAAGTATCTGAAGTACTAAAAGAGATACACCAAATAAATCCCGACGATAAGGATGCAGTGGGTGTAGTTAACATAGAAGAGCAATTTAATATGTTCAACAATCTATTTCTTGGCATATCCTCATTGATATGGATTGTGGGATTAGGAACATTATTTGCTGGTGCAATTGGCGTAAGTAACATTATGCTTGTCACTGTTCGTGAACGAACCAAGGAAATTGGAATAAGACGTGCCTTAGGTGCTACTCCTAGAAATATAATCGGCCAGATACTAAGCGAAAGCATCATTCTAACACTCATTGCTGGAATAGGTGGCATAGTGTTGGGTGTTGGGATACTCTCGGGAGTAGGCGTAGCACTTAGCCATGGCGACCAGTTCTTTAAAGATCCACAGATTAGCTTCACAATGGCAGTTGGTGCACTATCAATATTAGTTGCTATAGGAACACTTGCAGGATTCATTCCTGCACAAAGAGCAATGATGATAAAACCGGTGGAAGCAATTTCAGAAGAATAACAATAATAAATAGAAATATTAAACAAATAAATCATACAACAATGAAGAGAGTACTTAAAATAGCAGGTTTTGCTCTAGTAGGAGCATTAGTTATTTGGACATTCGTTTTCCTATACAAGAAGTCGCGTCCTAAGGTTGTAACATACCAAATAGAAACCGCAACAAAGCAGAAAATAGAAAAGAGAACCGTTGCCACAGGCAAAGTTCAACCTCGAAATGAAATTTTGATAAAGCCCCAAATGTCGGGTATAATATCTGAAGTTTATAAAGAGGCAGGGGATATTGTTAATACTGGTGATATTATTGCTAAAATTCAAGTAGTACCCGATATGGTAAATCTCAGCAGTGCTGAGTCTAGAGTATCACGTGCTCAATTGGTAGCCGATCAAAGCGCATCAAATTACGAACGTGACAGAAAGCTATACGAAAGTAATGTTATTTCTAAAGAGGAATTTGAAAAGGTGCAACTGCAATATAAAAATGATCAAGAGGAACTTCGTGCAGCTGCCGACAATCTGAGCTTGGTGAAAACTGGTATAACTAAGAGTTCAGCACAAACAAGCAACACACTTGTTCGCTCTACAGTGAGTGGAACTATTCTAGATATACCTATTAAAGTAGGGAACTCGGTAATACAATCTAACAACTTTAATGACGGAACCACTATTGCATCTGTTGCCAACCTAGCTGATATGTTATTTGTAGGAAAAATAGATGAGACTGAAGTAGGCAAACTATCTGTAGGTATGCCAATGGAAATAAGCATTGGAGCCATTCAAGACAGAAAAATAGATGCAACTCTTGAGTACGTATCGCCTAAAGGTAGTGAAGAGAGTGGAGCTATTTTATTTGAAATGAAAGCTGCTATTCAAATGCCCGATGATTTATTTATCAGAGCTGGATATAGTGCCAATGCTGATATAATATTAGATAGCAGGGACAGTGTAATTTCTGTACCCGAAAGCTG
>JAAYFB010000420.1 GCA_012728465.1 Proteiniphilum sp.
ACCATAGATTGTATCTGTAATTTCGTGACGATTGGTCTCGGGATTCCACTCTTTCATCTCCTTGCTAGTATACCAACGCTCGTTGTAATTAATAGAGGGCGAAATGTTGATGTAGTACATAACAGTAAAAGTTGCACTTATAGGAATACTATGGCGCATACCGTTTTCCCAATCTTTGATAATGCTAGATTCAAAAAACTCACTTTCCTTCGTATGTATTGAGTTCCTGAATTCTCCCGAATAGCTCATTGTTATCTTTTCATACCAACGTTCTTCACCTATTGCATTTTTACGTTTAAGTGGGTATATCCTACTCATATTGATGGATACGTTGGGCAGTGTAGCCGAAATGGTAGAGTCGCGCGATACTTGGTTTACACTAGCCGATGCAGATATATTAAATGGTGAGTTGGGAAACCTCTGAGTTAGATTTACAGTAGAACTTTTAGTATTGTTGGTAGCCTCTCTGCTGTAGCGCGATGTCATATTGCGCTGATTATACGAGCTGGTAGAGTAGTTTACACTAGCCGATAGTGTGCGATACATATTTGCTTTAGGGTCTTGCGAGTGTGTCCAGCTGAGTCTAAAGTCGGTTGAGGTGGTGTAATCTGGCAATCCTTTGTCTCCTAATATAGTCTTAAGATAATTGGCATTAAAGTTTCCCGTAAACTTATATCGTTTTCTATAATTCGATTTTGCACCAAGTCCCCATGAGCCCTTTGTGTATATTTCGCCCGTAAGAGCCAAGTCTACGTAATCGCTTATTGCGAAATAATATCCTCCATTGTGCAAATAGAAACCTCTCTCCATTTCATCACCATACGAAGGCATAATTATGCCCGACGAATAGGACTCATTGAACGGGAAAAAAGCAAAAGGAAGTACAATAGGAAAAAGAGGCACATCTGCTACTACAAGCCATGCAGGGCCAGTTACTACATCCTCTCCAGGTCTAACTTAGCTTTAGATAAATTGAGATAAAAGTGTGGATGTTCATGTAAATCGCAAGTGGTATATTTAGCATTAATCATATAGAATGAGTTGTCGTCATTCTTTTTTGCTTGGTTGGCAACAATATATCCTTCGCCTTGCTCTGTAACAACATCAGAAATAAATGCTTTCTCAGTTTTAAAATTGTAACGCACACCTTTCATTTCATATTGTGTGCCTTTGTCATCAAATGTTGGATATCCAAATTCCTTTCCTACCGAGTCTAATCCAAATGTTGCACCAATGAGGCTGCTATCCATATCCATAGTTATAAGCTCTCCTTTTATAGCTATATCTTGATACTTCACATCTGCCTCGCCATATAAAAAGCCCTTGTTGTCTTTTGTGAAAACAATAGAATCTTGCGCTGTGTAAACAACTTTACTCTGTAGTGTTTCTTTCTTTTTTGGAATTGTGTCAGGTTGTATTATTGCAAGTGAGTCAGTCTTTAAAGCTAATGTGTCAGTTTTAGTAGTTGTAGTATCATTTAGCAATAGTGGTTTCTGTAGTGTGCTTTCTTGTAGTAATTCACCACCAATAGTCTCTGAC
>JAAYFB010000421.1 GCA_012728465.1 Proteiniphilum sp.
CACCAATAACTAACCACGCAAACCTCAAACTAAATGGTTTTGCCCCAATCGCAAACCACATTGAGTCAATTCCAAATGGAATTACTCCAATCGCAAACCACATTGGGTCAATTCCAAATGGAATTGCTCCAATCGCAAACCACATTGGGTCAATTCCAAATGGAATTACTCCAATCGCAAACCACAATGACAAGATTCCAAATGGAATCATATAAATGTGGTACGCGATTTAACATAATCATTTTGAATTGCAAAAATGGCTTAACACAAAATCAACATTCCAATTGGAATTATACAAATCGTTTAAAGCATTTTAATAATTCCAAATGGAATTGCAAAAATGTCTTATCACATTATCAATATTCCATTTGGTATTGACAATTCGGGTACAACAATGGTGTCTTTTAGTCTGAAATATGTTAAATGTGACTTGTTTTGTAGTTGCCAATTAAGTTAAATAATTAACTATTCAAAAAGATGTATGTTTTCATGAGCAATTTTGCCCAATTTTGATTGTTTCAGTATAGGATTTCATTTTTAGAGAATAAAGAAATGTTGATTGTGCCGTAAAGATTTAATTGATAAATAAAGATCACAACAGTGCATGAGCCAATCCATTATTTTGTTGAGACTGATACAAAATAAAGTAGAGGCTCTAACTCATGCTCGAGATACTTATTTTTGTCACCAACTCCTGTTCAATGATGTGTGTATAGTAGGATAATTATGAATCAAACTATTTGTCAATACATTTTTAGACACACCAAACGTTATGTAGCCAAATTTTAATTAATCCTTGTTACCGACTTCACACCCTTGACAGCTCTTAATTTCTTCATCAATTGTTCAAGCATTGAGGTGTTGGCTAGCGAAACAGATATACTCCCCTGAAACAGTCCGTCGTCCGAATCTATAGATATCGAACGTAGCTGGATGCCATTCTCTTTTGATATTATTGATATCAGATTAGATACAATATTTATCTGATCGTTGCCAATGACACGTAGTGTAGATATATATGAGCCAGAGCTGATGCCCGACCATCGTGCTCTTATTACTCTGTAGCCAAATCTTGAAAATAAATCGTTAGCATTGGGGCAGTTTATTCTGTGTATTTTAATTCCTTGCGTTGATACAAATCCAAAAATATCATCTCCAAAGATTGGGTTACAGCATTTAGCTAATTTGTAGTCAACCCCCGTTAGGTTCTGGTCAATAATTAGTTCGTCTCCACTCGTGGACTCTTCTTTAATAGTCTCTTTCAATACAAATTGATCGGCACTTGTAGATGCAAATAGTTCTTTTTGAGCCGACTCGCGGTTGCCCATTTCCACATATTGGTCTATTACCCAGTTTACATCAAGTTTTTCCGAAGCTATATCAGCATAGAAGTCAGTTACCGTTTTATATTTAAGCTTCTTAATAAGTTGCATCAACTGTGGATCTTCTAAGTCAATCTTTCTGTTTTTCATTCGGCGCGAAAGAGTCTCTTTTGCTATATCCACTTGTTTGCTGGCCTCCTCTTTAAGTAGTTGCCTAATTTTTGTGCGAGCTTTTGATGTTCTTACAAAGTTAAGCCAGTCTTGCTTACAAAATTGGTTTGGTGATGTATGTATCTCTACTTGATCTCCACTTTTTAGAACATGTTTTATCGGAACATTTTTGCCATTTACTCTTCCCGACACGCAAGTTGATCCCAACTTGGTGTGAATAGAGAATGCAAAATCGAGGACACTTGCACCTTTGGGTAGTTTTTTCAACTCACCTTTAGGAGTAAACACAAATATTTCTTCGTCATAAAGGTCTAGTTTAAAGTCTCCAAGTTTTTCTGCAATGTTGCTGTCTTTATCCTCAATCGATTCTCTAAGAGAGCTTATCCAATTGTCGAGTGTTGATTCGCCTTTCACACCCTTATATTTCCAGTGTGCAGCTAATCCTCTTTCGGCAATCTCATCCATTCGTCTAGTTCTTATCTGCACTTCCACCCATTTAGAGCTTGGTCCCATCACTGTGATATGCAAAGATTCATATCCATTGCTCTTGGGTATGGACAACCAATCCTTTAGTCTCTTAGGGTTTGGTTGATACATATCAGTAATTATAGAGTAAACTTGCCAACAGTGTGCCTTTTCTAACTCTTGAGGCGAATCAAGTATGATGCGAATAGCAAAAAGGTCGTATATTTTTTCGAAATCTATTTGTTGTTTCTTTAACTTGTTGTTGATTGAATGTATCGATTTAGTTCGCCCTTTGATATCATATTGTAGATTTGTTCTATCTAATATTTCAATCACTGGTTGGATAAAATCATTTATATATTTATCTCTAGATCTCTTTGTTTCGTTTAGTTTGCGTGCTATCATATCGTAAGTGTCTCTGTCGGTATATTTGAGAGACAAGTCTTCGAGTTCCGATTTTATCTTATACAGACCTAAACGATGAGATAAGGGAGCATACAAGTAGATTGACTCAACCGAAAGTGAAACTTTATGTTGCATCTCCTTATCTTTTGCATCACGCATTAGCTGAAGCTGTTGAGCTATCATAATGAACACAACACGCATGTCTTCTGCTATGGAAAGAAGTAGTTTTATATAGTTGTCAGACTCAACAGCAGTAGGTTTATCACTTATTTTATTCACAGTGATAAGTCCATTAAGTATTGTATTTACCTCCTCGCCAAATAGTTTGGTAACACTTTTCATTATGCTATTGTCATTAAGAATAGGGCGAAAAAGAAGTATTGCACATACTGTAGGTTGTTTAAGACCTATTTCATCAATTGCGATAATGGCAGTGCGCATTTCTAATATAAGGTGATATATAACATTAGTATTGTTATCAATATTTCTTGACGAATCAATATATTTCAGTAAAATGCTTTTTAATTGCCTTACCTTAGTTAAGTCCCAGTCCTGACGCAAAAATGCGTATAGCTTTTTATAAAGTGATAAGAATTCTATTTTGTTAAAAACTATATCCTTGTTCATAATAAGTTTGTTTAGTCAAGTACAAATATAAAATAAAAATGGCTGTATTACTAAAAGATTTGGTATTCTTTCATTATGCAATATGTGATAAAGATAAATACACATTTTAATCTATGAACTCATATTAATAGGTGACTACCAGTTGCATTCGAGATGAAAAAATAGTTATCTTTGTCTCATTGCAAATATCATATTAATAAAAAATCAATGAATAGATTACTTACATTATTATTAACTACTCTCTTTGGTTTTGCTTTATCTGCACAAACCATATCATTAAACGATGGATGGCAATTTAGCCAAAAAGGAAAAGATACATGGTACGATGCAGAAGTTCCAGGCTCTGTACAGCGAGACTTAATCAGATTAGGTGTGCTTCCTGACCCATATGTGGGAGTAAACGAGAATGAAGTACAATGGCCTGAGTTAGAGGATTGGGACTTTAGAAAGTCATTTGATTTGACAGCAGATCATTTAAGAAGTGACGATGCAGTTATGTTTTTCGAAGGTATAGATACACATGCTGATGTGTTTTTAAATGGTGCACGCATTTTGCAATCGCAAAACATGTTTGTAGGACAGCGTGTGTCGGTAAAAAACTCATTGCGAGTGGGAAAGAACGATTTATATATACGTTTTTATTCACCAATTGAGCGAATGAATCCTGCACGTATTACAGCGGGCTTTGAGTATCCTGCGGATAATGATCATAGTGACAAAAAACTTAGTGTTTATAATCGTAAAGCTCCATATCAATTTGGATGGGATTGGGGTATGCGTCTAGTACAAATGGGGCTTTGGAAGCCAGTGTCCCTAACTTTTTACAACATGGCACGTATCGATGACTTATTTGTTAAGCAAACATCGATAACAAAAGAAGTGGCCAAGATTGATAATCAGGTTGAGATATATTCAGTAGCAAAACAACCTGTCCAATCTAAAGTTACCCTTACATATGCTTTGAAAGGGGGGGAAGTCGTAGAAAATTCACTTGATATAGTGTTGCGACCAGGCAAAAATAATATAAATATTCCTGTCGAAATAAAGAATCCAAAACTATGGATGCCTATCAATTGGGGCGAGCAACATTTGTATGACTTTACAGTTAAAGTGGTTGCTAACGATGAAGTGGTTGCTGAGAAATCGCAACGCACAGGTCTTCGCTCAGTTAGATTGGTTCAAGATTTAGATGAACATGGTCGCTCTTTCTATTTTGAAGTAAATGGTCATCCTATATTTGCAAAAGGTGCTAACTA
>JAAYFB010000073.1 GCA_012728465.1 Proteiniphilum sp.
AGGTAACTATACGAGAACTATTTGAAAGCCTTTTCGATGGTAAGGAATTAAAATCTTCTATTCAAAATATTGCATCTGTGGAGAATGAAATTCGTGGTAACTTGCTAAAAGCAGGTGGAGCAGCTTTTGTTCCCGAAACTAGTGATGCCTTTTTGCCAGTAGAGTCTGTTTGCAATATTATCATAGCAGCTGGTGGTATTCCTACCTATCCTTTTTTGGCAGATGATGCTAATGGAAACTATACCGACTTCGAAAAGGATTTAGAAGAAGTTGCAAATACCCTCACTGAGCGTGGCTTTCATTCAGTAGAGTTTATCACTACCCGCAATGATGTGGCACTGTTAGAGAAATATGCGTCGTATCTTCACAATCAAGGTTTTGTGGTAACGTTGGGCAGTGAGCACAATACTCCAGCAATGGAGCCAATAGAATTGTTTGCACGAAATAATACACCACTAACAGATACATTGATGAAGATAAATTATGAAGGGGCATGTGTGATAGCTGCACATCAGCATTTAGTTTCGCAAGGATTGGATGGATATATTGATGAAGAAGGATTGGCAGACAGAGCTAGGAGAGAGGAATTTGTGAAACTTGGTGATGAGGTGATAAAAGCAGTGCAACATTAGGAGTGTAGAGTAATATTTCAACTTAAAAAAATGAGAAATCAGACTATGGAGAATGATAAAGAGGCCATGAATAGGATTATGCAAGTTGTGCCAGCCTTGCGAATGATATTTTCTGATAAAAAATATAGAACATTGAGAGTGCTTAATTCTGAGCTAGCAAGATTGTTTTCGGACGATGCAAGTAATCAGGCGGTACTACTTAATATGAAAGGAATAGGAGATGAATTACAGTTACCTAGAAGATATCTGTTTCTTAATCATGACAATTTGGATGATTTACTGGAAGTGGTTAAGAGAGAATACAATTCGTCATTTATTTTGCCATGTATGTTGCTGATAAAAGGAATTGGAGCAATTATGGTTGGTGATGATGCTTCAGATTGTTATGCTACGATGAACATGTTTCAAGATAGATTTATTGAAGCATATAAAATTTTGTCGAAAGAGAAAAACATATCAATAGACGAGCAGCTATTGAAGAAATTAGAAATTCCTTCATTCAATACAACTTATAATGATGAAGCTATTAAAAATTCCGTATCATACAACAAAACAATAATCGTTACGGGTGCAGCACAAGGCTTTGGCGAGGGCATAGCTCGCAATCTTATATTGAAGGGAGCTAACATTGTGGTGGCCGACTTGAATGAGGAGGTGGGGAAAAAAACTGTTGAACAATTTAATTCCCTTACAAAAAACAATAGAGCCATATTTGTGAAAACTGATGTGTCGGATATGGATAGTATCACCAACATGGTGCAAACCGCTGTGGTTGAGTTTGGTGGGATAGATACGTTTATTAGTAATGCAGGTGTTTTAAGAGCTGGAGGACTGGATGATATGTCTCCTCAGGATTTTGACTTTGTCACAAAAATAAATTATAATGCCTACTTCTACTGCACTAAGATAGTTAGCAAAGTGATGAAGCTACAAACTAAATATGCACACAAAGATTATTATGCCGACATAATTCAAATAAATTCCAAATCGGGGTTGAGAGGAAGCAAGGCCAACTTTGCATACGCAGGAGGTAAGTTTGGTGGCATAGGTCTAACACAATCTTTTGCCTTAGAGCTAGCACCCCACCGAATAAAGGTAAATAGCATTTGTCCTGGCAATTATTATGAAGGACCACTGTGGAGCGATCCCGAAAATGGACTCTTCACTCAATACCTAAAGGCAGGCAAAGTGCCAGGAGCCAAAACCGTTGAGGAGGTAAAAGCGTTCTATTTAGCACAAGTGCCAATGAACAAAGGCTGTACGCCCGAAGATGTAGTAAAGGCAGTGCTATACTTGATGGACCAATGTGGCGAAACAGGACAGGCACTCCCCATAACAGGAGGACAAGTGATGATGAGCTAGACAAATAAGCTCTCATTGTGTACATTAATTATTAAATCAATAGAAATAAAAATAAAAACAAATTTTAAAATGAAAACAAGAGCAGTTAGACTTTATGGTAAGAATGACCTTAGGCTTGAGGAGTTTGATTTGCCACCCATCAAGGATGATGAGATATTGGCTAAGGTGGTTTCGGACTCGCTATGTATGTCAACCTATAAGGCCGCAACTCAAGGTACAGATCACAAGCGCATTCCTAAGGATATATCCGAAAATCCTATAATGGTAGGACACGAATTTTCAGGAGTATTGTTGGAAGTAGGGAAGAAGTGGGCCCACAAATTTAAAGCAGGAGACAAGTTCTCTATTCAACCAGCACTCTACTACAAAGATGGGCCAGTAGGCATATTAAGTGCACCTGGCTATAGCTACAAATATATAGGAGGAGATGCCACACATGTAGTGATTCCTAATGAAGTGATGGAATTGGATTGTCTATTGCCATACCATGGCGAAGGCTTTTATCCTGCATCTTTGGCCGAACCACTATCATGCGTGATAGGAGCTATGCATGCCAACTATCACACCACACCTGGAAGCTACCAACACAAAATGGAGATAGTGGATGGAGGTAAAATGGCAATCCTTGCAGGTGTGGGTCCTATGGGCTTGGCTGCAATATGTTATGCTCTTAATCGAGAGGATAGAAAACCATCACTATTGGTAATCACTGATGTTGATCAAGCAAGACTTGACCGAGCGGCCTCTATCTACACAGTAGAGTTTGCAAAATCTAAAGGTATCGAGCTTCACTACATTAACACGGGAAAGAGCGAAGACCCTGTGAAGGAGCTGAAAGCCATAAGTGGTGACAGTGGCTATGATGATGTGTTTGTTTTTGCTCCTGTGAGACAGGTAATTGAGCAGGCAGATGCTATACTTGGATTTGATGGTTGTCTCAATTTCTTTGCCGGCCCCGACAATCCTAAGTTTGAAGCAACACTCAATTTCTACAATGTACACTATGCCTACACGCACATTGTGGGTACTAGTGGTGGTAATAATGATGACCTACGCGAGGCTATACAAATGCTTAGTAAGGGATTAGATCCTGCAGGACTTGTCACCCATGTTGGTGGACTGAATGCAGTGGCTGAAGCATCCCTAAAACTGCCCGAACTTCCAGGCGGCAAAAAGCTGATTTACACTCATGTGGATATGCCACTTACAGAGATAGTGGATTTTGCAAAACTGGGCGAAACAGATCCTTTCTATAAGGCTTTGGCTGAAATTTGCAATCGACATCAAGGACTGTGGAGTGTGGAGGCCGAAACATATTTGTTGGAAAATCATCCATCATTGAAGTAATAACATTACAGGCTAAATAAATAAGCTGTTGCTCCCTATTTGCTTTGCAAAGTGGGGGTGATAGCTTTTTTTTTGTACCCATATAGGTGTGAATGATAGTAGGATGGAAGGCTTCTGTTATTGAAAAGAGATAGACCTTCGACTCTCCGAAATCATTATCATCCCAACATTGGGTTGGTTGTTTCCAAAAATAATTATTGTTATCCCAACATTGGTTTTACTACTTCTGAAAATAATTGAACAAAAACCAATGTTGGTTTTATAATTCCCAAAATAAATTATTGTCGCCCCAACGTTGGGATGATGGATATAGTTAATAATA
>JAAYFB010000422.1 GCA_012728465.1 Proteiniphilum sp.
ACTATCACACCCGCATTAATTATTATGTCGTTTGATGAAAATATGATGCTAGCTTGCATGTGTGCATCCTTACTTTTTGTTCGTTGTAGCAGCACCAAAGATATAGTGTTTGCAATAAGTGCTAAGGCTGAAATACCTATCATCGCTTTAAAGTCGGGCATCTGTTCAATACCCACAAAGCGTCTAACAACTTCCACAAATCCTATCACAGCCAATGTAATTTGAAAATAGCCGCTAATTAATGCTACCTTCTTTTTTCGAGCTATAGCTGCACCCACAGCAAATAGGCTAAGTCCATATACAAACGAGTCGGCAAGCATGTCGAGGCTGTCAGCTACCAATCCCATAGATTTTGAAATAATACCGATTGACATCTCGATAATGAAGAATGCAAAGTTTATAGCTAGCACTGCCCACAACACTTTTCTTTGCTTGCTGTCGTCAACTGCTTCGTAGCTTTCAATGCTCTTACTTTCAATAAACTGTGAGCCTAGCTTTAGGCTGCTTAGCTTATCGTTTATTAATTGATAGTCACCTTTGTGGGTAACTATCAATGTTCTATCTGTTAAATCAAAGTCGAGCCCTAAAACATTGTCCAAGTCTTGAAGTTTCATTCTAATCAAGTTCTCTTCACTAGGACAATCCATTTGGGTTATTTTGAAGTTTGTTTGTTTCATTTTATAGTCTTATTATTACTCCAGCATTCATAACAAAGCCGTCTAGTGGAGCGTATATATCTCTAAATACGGGGTTGCTAATTGTTCCAGTATGTATTGAGTCAAAACGAGTTTGTCGTATATCAGTAAAGTTCTCAAAGTTAGCATATATCGAGAACTTTTCACAAAGCTTTTCAATCATCAACCCAAAAATCATATACTGTTTGCCCATAAGGCCATCATTTAGCCTTTGCTTACTTGTATAGTATCCTTCAAGTCCTATTTTCCAACTATCCTCCACCTCGTACATCAACACTGAATTTACTCTATGTTTTGGTGTTAATGTATTCTTATACTTTTTTCCATCATCATTGGTTCTAGCATCTGTGTATGTGTAACCTATATATAGATTGAAATCATCATACCCAATTTTCACATTGGTTTCACTTCCTTTACTATTGGTATGCCCATTAATATTATTAAATTGGAACATATTGTCATCTGTTGCTTGAAGTTCTAATGGGTTTTGCAAGTAGGTGTAAAAGAATAATTGATTTACACTAAAAGTGATATTGTCATCTGCAAATGCAGTAACATAATTGAAATCAACATTCGCTCCATAGCTACGCTCCAACTTGTTGTGCTTGTCACTAATGGGTAGGACGTTTTGATATTGAATTCTTTCACTATCCTCTGTAAATATGGTTGGTGATTTATAACCAAACCCACCGCTTACACGTGTTGAAAATTTGGGTGATATTTTAAAACGTGTGGCTATTCTTGGCAATAATGCTAATCCGTAGTCAACAACATAGTCAGCTCTTAATCCACTTTCTATGTCGAGCCATTCATTTACTTGAGTGTTGTTTTGAGCAAATGCACCTAAAGTAGTCTGATTGTAGTCTCTAACTTGAAAGTCTGTCAATTTCTTTTCTTTGAAACTATCAGTCCACAAATTAGCACCCGCAATCCACTCAGTCTTTTCGTACGACAAATTATAGAACACCTCACTAAATGATGACACCTGTGCTCCGTCAAAAGCATAGTTGGGAACATTTATCTTTCTATCAAAGAAGCTGACACTGTTTTTAACTCCTAATCTACTGTTTTCCGAAAAATGATGGTTGAATGCTAACTGGGTAGAATAACGTTGAG
>JAAYFB010000423.1 GCA_012728465.1 Proteiniphilum sp.
GATTTCTTAGAAATATGGTTCGAGCCATTGTGGGAACTATGCTCAGAATTGGTAAGGGAGTATTGGATGAGGAGGGTTTGAGGCAAATATTTGATTCTAAAGATAGACATAGTGCAGGTGATTCGGCTCCTGCTCATGGGTTGTTTTTATTCAATGTGGAGTACCCTGATAATATATGGAAGTAATCGGTTAGCTATCTTTGAAAGTAAAGTACTTTTGGGAGAAGTAGCTAAAAATAGTGCAAATCACAGTGACAATCATTTTAGAAATAGTAGGATAAAACTTAAATGTTTCAACAAGGAGTTTAATGCCAAAGTAGTTTATTAATAAGTTTATTATGACAACCGATACATATCGTATTAGTTGTTTTTGTCCTCTTAGATTGGAAGCCGTAAATGTAACATACTTTTGCAATAGAAATCCTGTAAGTAAAGTGATAGGGAATGTAATTAATAATGCTCCAATGTGTGCACTAATGCTGATATTAATGAAAGGTAAATCAATTATTTTCTTTTGCAATACAAAGTTGTAGGTAATAGAGTATAATATCCAGTCAAAAAATACATTTGATGCACCAGTAACTCCATATCGGAAGAATTGTTGACTAACTAATTTGCTGAAGGGAGGGTAGAATAAGTCAATTATTCTTCTTATAGACTTTCCTATTTTTGCTAATAATATCATCATATATTTAGAAGTCACATTTAAATATTTATGCACAAGCTAAATAGTATTGAAAGTGCTAAGCCTGTAATTGATGTGTGTTTTAGGTATGGATCTAATGCTTTATCGCTTTTATTCCAAATGTTCAACAGTATTTTTATTTGAAAGATAAATACCACAGCATATACATATCTGTACCATGGATAAGAAGCATAAATAATGCTATATGTAAGGAAAGTTGCGAAGACACCTAGTGTCATCGTTAGGTGATAAATCTTTGCGTTTCTTAATCCCATTTTTGATGCTACAGTAATTTTACCAGATGATAAATCATTATCGATATCTCGCATATTATTTACATTTAGTATCATCGTGCTAATTAGCCCAAGACCGATAGATGGCAAAATTGATTGCAATGAAAATGAATTTGTATGCAAGAAGAATGTTCCTATTACTGCGACTGGTCCGAAAAAGAAAAATGCAAAAAAATCTCCCCATCCAACATATCCGTATGCATACCTTCCCAAAGTGTAAAATAGAGCAGATAAAATACTAATAACTCCTATTCCCAGAATAATGTAAAGCGAGATGTCTGTAAAGTTTGAAATCGATGAGAAAACTAGAGTTAGACCGACAATTATAACAAACAGGGTGTTTAGAATGATGCCAGTTTTCATTTGACTAGGTGTAATATTTCCACTTTGGACGGCACGTGCAGGACCCTCTCTTTTTCCTGTCATATCTGTGCCCTTTAGATAGTCACCTAGGTCGTTAGATAAGTTAGATAAAATTTGAATAGAAACTGCTAACAATAGAGCCAGTGCGAAGGTGGATAGTGAGAAACTTCCTGAATGTATTGCAATGCCTGTTCCTAGAATTACGCCTGCGATAGCTAAAAATAGAGTTCTTATTCTAAATGCTGATATCCAGTTTTTAATATTCGACATGATAAGTCAATGAATAATATTGGCTCTCAAATAGAGAGCCAATATTATAAGTATATTTTTTAATAAGATAGTGCGAATACTACTCTTTGTGTTGAAGGTTTACCAGTAACCATGCATTTCCCAGGAGTTTTGTCACCTTCAATCGGAATGCACCTTATTGTAGCTTTAGTTTCATTTTTGATAAGCTCTTCAGTTTCTGCTGTTCCATCCCAATGACAAAGTAGAAATCCACCTTTTTTCACCTCTTCTTTGAATACCTCGTAGCTATCTACTTCTCTCATATTATCATTTCTAAACTTTAGAGCTTTTTGATAAATGTTTTCTTGCATTTCGACAAGTAGTTCCTTAATATAATTTTCAATTCCATCTACTGGCATTGTTTCTTTAGTTAGAGTATCTCTACGAGCTACCTCTATTGTTCCATTTTCTAAATCTCGCCCTCCCATAGCTAATCTAATAGGAACTCCTTTTAGCTCATATTCAGCAAATTTCCAACCTGGCTTTTTATTATCCGATTTGTCATATCTGACACTTACGCCAAGAGCTTTAAGTTTTGCCATTATATCGTTTACTTTTTCACTAATTTGATTTAGTTGCTCTTCATTACGATATATTGGTACAATAACAACTTGATATGGTGCTAATTTGGGAGGTAATACAAGTCCATTATCATCACTATGTGTCATTATCAA
>JAAYFB010000424.1 GCA_012728465.1 Proteiniphilum sp.
GATACAGATTGCAAATTTGAATGTTAGCTATATTAGGAAAACCACAATGACACTAATGTAGGTGTCAGAATGGTTTGCAGTTGTATCATACACGGTAAAACAAATGGTTTGACGACAAAGGTTGATACAATTCATTATTTAATTATACACTGTTTAACAATTTATATGACTAGCTAAATGCAAAAGTTTGCTCATTGTTGTGAATGTACACAAGATTAATTCTACTACAACGTATTTTGTATTGATGATTTGTTTACTGGTTTGATTAATTCATTTTGTATGTTTTACAACATGTAAAGATTCATTGAATTAATAGTATTATTTACTATTTTTGTTTTGTTAATGGCTGAGAGATTGAAGAAAACTATTAAAAATAAAATTTAAAGGTATGAAAATAGCAATGTAATTGATGTATCTAAGCATCATTACTTAAAGATAATCAATGGTTTAGTTGCATATGTCAAGAGGTATGTTTATAATGGAATGGGTAATACGTTGATATATATTGTAGTATTTGATTTATGATAAAATGAAGAAAAGAAAATGATATTAACGAACAGTCTTGATAATTCGTTACAAAATATTGTTATTTCACAATAGTATAAGCGAATACTAATGTAAAGTGGTGTATATGATTAGTTTTGTCATGTTGCAACTTTTACAAGTTCAATATACCTAACATAATCAAGTGCAAAATAAATAATATAACCATAGTGAATTTATATCACTAGATAAACTAAAATACTAGCTTAAAACTGCAAATAATTATAATCTTATTCTTCTAAATAATAAGAAATTGAAATAATAAAATAAACCAACGATAGTATGTCACAAAGTGTTATAAGTCAGATTCTACGATTATTCTTAGTTAGTAATTAAGTGTTTTATTATATAATTAATAGTGTAAGTTTATGAAAAACTTTTTAGTTTTTTTTATGGCTCTTTTTTTGAGCTTTCAGTTATTAGCACAGCAAGTCACAATTTCTGGAACAGTTACTGATGCTGCGGATGGAGTTGGTATGGTGGGTGTTAATATTGTTGAGAAAGGAACTTCTCTCGGTACTATCACTGATACAGATGGGAAGTTTACTTTAAGTGTATCCTCAAATAGCTCGGTTCTGGTTATATCAAGTATCGGATATGAGACTGTTGAGGTTAATGTAGGCAATAGAAGAGTCATCAATATTGTGATGACAGAAGATGCAGAGCTACTAGAGGAATTGGTAGTGATTGGGTATGGGACAATGAAAAAGAGCGATTTGTCAGGTGCATCTGTTACTGTGAGTGAAGATAAAATAAAAGGAACAATTGCTACTAATCTTGATCAAGCACTTCAAGGAAGAGCTGCAGGAGTAACATCAGTGATGACTTCAGGTGCACCTGGCTCCTCCACATCTATTAGGATTCGTGGGCAGGCAACAATCAATGCAGGTGCAGAACCGTTGTATGTTGTTGATGGTGTTATTTGGCAAGGAGGATCGACCAATAGTTCATCATTGGGATTAAATCTTGGAAATGGAAAGAGCTCGTCAGTTTCTCCTTTATCAACTCTAAATCCGAGTGATATAGTATCAATGGAGATACTAAAAGATGCATCTGCAACAGCAATCTATGGTGCACAAGGAGCAAACGGTGTGGTTTTAATTACTACTAGACGAGGAACAGAAGGTAAGGCTAAATTCAGCTACGAATCATTATTTGGGGTTCAAGATCAGATGCGAAGATTAGATATGATGAATCTCAGAGAGTATGCAACCTATTCTAATGCAATACTGGCTACTACATCTGGTGGAACAGAACAACCTGAATATAGTGATCCTTCTTTATTGGGTAAGGGCACAAACTGGCAAGATGCTATTTTCCGTACTGCTTATATGCATTCTCACAATGTCTCAGCTCAAGGCGGTAGTGAAATAGTAAAATACTATGTATCTGGATCATTCATGAATCAAGAAGGTACAATTATTGGTACAGAATTTAATAGATATGCTTTTAGAGCTAACCTAGATGCTAAGCTAACCAAGTGGATGAGTTTGGGATTAAATGCTATGTTTGCTAACACTAAGGAAAAACTTAATAGAGCTGAAGGTACCGAAGGAGTGTTGACTTATTCATTACAAAGTCCTCCTGATATACCTATATATGATGCATACGGTAATTATGCATCGATGGTGCGTGAGGGTTATACAACAATCAATCCTATAGCCATAGCACAAATAGACGAAAACCTACTGAATAGACAAAAATTAAATGGTAATTTCTATATTGATATTAAGCCTATTAAGCAAATCAATTTACATTCGGAGCTTGATTACGATATAGGACACTCAAAATCTGAACAGTGGCGACCTACTTACAATTTTGGTCCAGCTGTTCAGCGACCAATTAATAGTATTGCATGGCAAAAGAATGATAATCTTTGGTGGGCATTAAAGAACTATATAACATATTCTGATACTTTTGGTAAACACTCACTTACAGCTATGTTAGGCCAGGAAGTGTGGGAGTCAGCTTGGGAGTTTCAGAGGATATCTTCATCAAACCTACCAGGTAATGAGATAAAAAATCCACAATTAGGTGATATAGATACCTATTCACTTGCCGATGGAATGGGGGATAATGCAATGGTTTCATTTTTTACTAGAGAGACTTATAATTACGATGATAGGTATTTGCTTACATATACATTTAGAAGAGATGGATCATCAAGCTTTGGTCCTAGTAATAGATGGGCATCGTTTCATTCAGTTGCAGGATCGTGGAGATTTAGCAATGAGGTTTTTTTAAGAGATAATCCTGTTTTGACTAATGGAAAATTGAGATTAGGATGGGGTCAAACTGGAAATTCCAGTATTGGATCGGGATTGTGGGACGCATCGTTGCAAATGTTTCCAACTGGACTAGGCAGCGGTTATAAGCAGTCTCAAATAGCTAACCCATTTGTACAGTGGGAGACACAAGAACAGTGGAACTTGGGTCTTGATTTGTCTTTTTGGCATAATCGTATAAATCTTACTGTTGATGTTTATGACAAAACTGCTAATGATTTGTTGATGCAGTTGCAACTACCTACTTACTTTGGTTCTCGCGGTAATGGGAACTCTGCTCTAACA
>JAAYFB010000074.1 GCA_012728465.1 Proteiniphilum sp.
ATAATTCTATAAGTGGCTTTTTGAAATTGCTGTCGGGGTGGCGGGATTCGAACTCGCGACCCTCCCGTCTTAAAACGGGATACAATAACCGGACTTTAACTATACAGACTCATTGCATAAGTTATCAGATTTTTAAGAACTACACAAGAATACGGGGTGATCCTTGAATTATCCAAAAAGACAAAGAGAGGCCTATACAAAACAAAAACCACCTATAGATAATTCTATAAGTGGCTTTTTAAACTACGTCGGGGTGGCGGGATTCGAACTCGCGACCCCCTGGTCCCAAACCAGGTACACTAACCGGACTGTGCTACACCCCGCAATTGCTCTCATTTCTGATTTGCGATTGCAAAGGTACAACTTATTTCAATATTACCAAATCTTTTAAACCTTTTCTTTAGATAAATGAGTTATGAACATACTTTTTTGTAAATTTGCATCTTAGAATAAAGAAAACAAACAATAATATATATGTATAGAAATAGAACTTGTGGCGAGTTAAGAATCGCAGACATCAACCAAGAGGTGACTCTTTCGGGTTGGGTACATAAAATTCGCAAGATGGGTGGAATGACATTTATCGACTTACGTGATAGATATGGAATAACTCAGCTTTCATTTAATCAGGAAGTGAATCACGATTTGGCAGAACAAGCCAATAAACTTGGTCGCGAATGGGTGATTAGAGTAGTAGGAAAAGTTCAAGAACGCTCTAGCAAAAACTCAAATATCGCCACAGGTGACATTGAAATCATTGCTTCGGAAATTAAAGTACTCAATAAATCTAAAAATCCTCCTTTCACTATCGAAACAGATACAGATGGTGGCGACGATTTGAGAATGAAATATCGATATCTTGATTTAAGACGTGATGTGGTAAGAAAAAATCTAGAGTTGCGTCACAAAATGACTTTCGAAACAAGAAGATATCTTGACGAAAGAAATTTTATGGAGGTTGAAACACCAATGCTAATTGCTTCGACTCCTGAAGGTGCACGTGACTTCGTGGTGCCATCAAGAATGAATCAAGGTGAGTTTTATGCACTCCCCCAATCTCCTCAATTATTCAAACAACTATTGATGGTGTCTGGTTTTGATAGATACTTTCAAATAGTAAAATGTTTTCGTGATGAGGACCTACGTGCCGATCGTCAACCAGAATTTACACAGATTGACTGCGAAATGTCATTCGTAGATCAAGAGGATGTAATAAATACTTTTGAGGGGCTAACAAAGCATTTATTTAAAACACTTAAGGGTATTGAAATAGAGGGTGATTTCCCTCGTATGAGCTATGCTGATGCAATGAAATATTATGGATCCGACAAACCAGATATCCGCTTTGAAATGAAGTTTGTTGAAATAAAGGATTTAACTGAGGGAGCCAATTTTGTTGTATTTGATAATGCAGAGTACGTAGGAGCCATTTGTGTGGAAGGTTGTGCATCGTACACTCGCAAACAAATGGATGAGCTAACCAATTTTGTTAAGCGTCCTCAAGTTGGAGCTAAAGGATTAATTTATGTTAGATATAACGAGGATGAAACTATTAAGTCGTCTGTAGATAAATTCTTTAGCGAAGAAGTATTGAAAACATGGGCTGAGCGTTGTAATGCAAAACCTGGAGATTTAATCCTTGTGATGGCTGGCGAAACTGTAGAAACACAAGAACAGCTTTGTGAACTACGATTGGAGATGGGTAATCAACTTGGACTAAGAGACAAGAATGATTTCAAATGTCTATGGGTTGTAGATTTCCCTCTACTTGAAAAAGATGATGAGCTAAATAGATTTTTTGCAAAACATCATCCATTCACTTCACCTAAGGCCGAAGACATAGATCTTCTTGACACTAATCCTGCAGCAGTTAGGGCAAATGCATATGATATGATTATCAATGGAGTAGAAATTGGTGGTGGTTCGATACGTATTCATGACAGTGAACTACAAAAGAAAATGTTCTCTGTTCTTGGTTTTAGCGATGAAAATGCTCAAGAACAATTTGGCTTCTTGATGGATGCGTTCCAGTATGGTGCACCTCCGCATGGCGGCATTGCATTTGGATTAGATAGATTTGTATCAATATTTGCTGGACTTAGTAGCATTCGTGATTGTATTGCATTCCCTAAAAATAACTCGGGGAGAGATGTTATGATAGACGCCCCAGCAACTATTGCACAAGAGCAATTAGATGAACTTGGAATTGCATTGGTTAAGAAAGAAAACTAATTAACCAATATTCAAAATACAATTGAGTAGGTCGGGGGTATTACTCCCCCGCACCATTGCTCAATACACTAATAAACATACATTTATGAACCAAGAATCATACTAATACTTACACTTCTTGTGATATTCTACAAAAAATATGGCTAATAGCTTATAACTGAACCTTATTGATTCAATCATATTGCTATCAGCCAATAAAATATACTTCACTAATTTCTATAAGTAGTACAACTACAAATTAGTACGTGCTACCTAGTGTGAGTAGGAGTTTTAATATAGTCATAATCGGCAGTATCCTCAAACGAGTAGGCTACTTCTGATATATTTCTTCTCTTAAAAAAGTAATACTCATTTTCATTTTTAATATCTCTATGAATTCTATCTAGTTCAAACCCACTTTTACTCATCATATTAATAGCTGCAACCATACCATTGAATGAAATAACTTTACGACGGTCATCTTGTATTTGCGGAGTACGTCCACCTTGTCCATAGTCTAATCTCACAGTTATTTTACTAGATAATAATGGACCATTATCCGACCAAATCACAATGTAATCTGCATCAAGGTCTTTAATTGCAACATTATTTACATATTGAGCTTTTGTTGCCGATATGCCAACAAAAAGCATAAGTGCTGAAAAAAATAGTTTTATCTTCATACGGTTTTGTTTGTTAAAGTAGCCAAGTCAATCTAATACACTTAGAGTGACTCAGCAATTAGTTTTATTATTATTTGTCAAAGCTAAATTAGTCAAGCTTCAAAACAGCCAAGAAGGCTGTTTGTGGAACCTCTACGTTTCCAACTTGCTTCATACGCTTTTTACCCTCTTTCTGTTTCTCAAGAAGTTTACGCTTTCGAGAAATATCTCCACCATAACATTTTGCTGTTACATCTTTACGTACTGCCTTAATTGTTTCGCGTGCAATAATTTTTGCACCAACTGCAGCCTGCACAGCAATATCAAATTGTTGGCGAGGAATTAGCTCTTTCAACTTCTCGCACATCCTTCGTCCAAATGTTTGAGCATTATCAACATGAGTAAGTGTTGACAAAGCATCAACTGGCTCACCATTTAGCAAAATGTCAAGTTTAACAAGTTTAGATGGACGGAAGTCATGTATTTGATAATCAAATGAGGCGTAACCTCTTGAAATACTCTTTAGTTTATCATAGAAATCAATTACTATTTCACCTAAAGGCAAATCGAATATCAACTCTATTCTATTTCCTGATATATAATCTTGTTTAATCAATATCCCTCTTTTGCCTAAACATAAAGTCATTATTGGTCCTATATAATCTGTGCTTGTAATGATAGAAGAACGAATAAATGGCTCCTCAATGTGATCAATCAGAGCAACATCTGGAAGTCCAGCTGGATTATGCACCTCTTCCATACGTCCTTTTTTGTCATACACTTTATATGAAACGTTTGGAACTGTGGTAATAACATCCATATTAAACTCACGATCAAGTCTCTCTTGAATAATCTCCATATGCAACAGACCAAGGAAACCACAACGGAAACCAAAACCTAGAGCTACCGATGATTCAGGCTGAAAAGTTAATGAAGCATCATTTAACTGTAGCTTTTCTAACGAAGCACGAAGATTTTCAAAGTCCTCAGCATCTATAGGATAGAGCCCCGCAAACACCATTGGCTTAACCTCCTCAAATCCATCAATAGCATTTGCACAAGGTCTCTTTGTGTGAGTAATAGTATCTCCAACTTTCACCTCTTTTGAGGTTTTAATACCTGAAATAATATATCCAACATCACCACACTCTACGCTATTGCGTTTTTCCATTCCTAGTCTTAATATGCCCACTTCGTCAGCTTCGTACTCCTTACCCGTATTTACGAACTTAACCATGTCGCCCTTAGATATACGTCCATTAACAACCTTGAAATAGGCAATTATACCACGAAATGAATTGAAAACCGAGTCAAAAATAAGTGCTTGAAGTGGTGCTTCCGCATCTCCTTTAGGTGCTGGCACTCTATTAATAATAGCTGATAGAATATCTTCTATACCTATTCCTGTTTTGCCACTCGCTCTAATTACATCTGAACGTGGACATCCTAACAAGCTTACAATCTGATCCTCCACCTCTTCAGGCATTGCACTATCTAAGTCTATCTTATTCAATACTGGAATAATTTCCAAATCATTTTCGATAGCCATATAAACATTGGATATAGTTTGTGCTTGTATTCCTTGTGCTGCATCTACGATCAGTAGTGCTCCCTCACAAGCAGCAATGGAGCGAGACACCTCATATGAAAAGTCAACGTGTCCAGGAGTATCAATTAGATTGAGGGTGTATTTTTCCCCTTCAAATTCATAATCCATCTGCACAGCAGTACTCTTGATAGTGATACCTCGTTCACGCTCCAAGTCCATACTATCTAGTACCTGAGCTTGTAAATCCTTATTATCAATGGTTTTAGTAAATTCCAACAAACGATCGGCAAGAGTACTCTTCCCATGATCGATGTGTGCTATAATACAAAAGTTACGTATATTTCTCATCTAAATAATTAAAATCATTTTCAAATGCTAAGTCATTAATAAGACAACAATAGTGTATATGCTATTTATGCAAAGCGATATTTCTGAATTGCTACTGATTTGCTTCCCCTCGATGTAATAATAAAGAAATTACACAAATCACTTAGGCTACAATTACTAACCTTTAATGTAGATAACTTTGTTGCTTATACTAGCAACAAAGTTCTACCTATATTAATTTTTCTATCGACTTTAGCTTGTTTCAACAAGTCACAAACTAAGTAGTCGTAAATTGGTCATACAGTTTTTAATACTCTGCATGATTAGGTGTTCTTGGGAAAGGAATAACGTCTCTAATGTTAGTCATACCTGTCACGAAAAGCATCAATCTCTCGAAACCAAGACCAAAGCCAGAGTGTGGAGCGGTACCAAACTTACGTATATCAAGATACCACCATATCGATTCAATATCCATCTCCATCTCTTCTACACGTTGCAACAATTTATCGTAGTCTGATTCACGTTCCGACCCACCAATGATTTCTCCAATTTTGGGGAACAACACGTCCATAGCTCTCACAGTTTTGCCATCTTCATTCTGCTTCATGTAGAACGACTTAATATCTTTAGGGTAGTCAGTAAGAATTACTGGACACTTAAAATGCTTCTCCACCAGATATCTTTCATGCTCTGATTGCAAGTCGGCTCCCCAATAAACAGGGAACTCAAATTTGTGTCCTGACTCCTCCAAAATCTTAACACCATCTGTGTACGTAAGCCTAACAAAGTCGTTTTCAACAACAAACTTTAATCTAGCTACAAGATCCTCATCATACATCTTAGCTAAGAACTCTATGTCATCAATGCAATTATCAAGTGCATATTTCACTAAATACTTCAAGAAGTCTTCAGCTAGGTCCATGTTATCAAAAATATCATAGAATGCCACCTCTGGTTCGATCATCCAGAACTCAGCTAAATGCCTTGGAGTGTTTGAATTTTCAGCACGAAATGTGGGACCAAATGTATAAATTGCACCAAGAGCCATAGCACCTAGTTCACCCTCAAGCTGTCCTGAAACGGTAAGATTTGTTTGACGTCCAAAAAAGTCTTGAGAAAAATCAACAGTTCCGTCTTCAGCTTTTGGCGGGTTGGCATGGTCAAGTGTAGTAACCTCAAACATTGCACCTGCACCCTCTGCATCTGAAGCTGTGATGATTGGAGTATGAAAATAATAAAATCCACGATCATTGAAGTACTTATGAACTGCATATGACATATGGTGACGCATACGAAAAACAGCTCCAAAAGTATTTGTTCGCGGACGCAAATAAGCTATTTCACGCAAAAACTCAAGAGAATGCCCCTTCTTTTGCAATGGATAGGTAGTAGGATCTGCAGCACCATATATTTCTATTTCAGTTGCTTGTATTTCTACTGTTTGTCCTTTACCTTGCGATTCTACCAATTTTCCATTTACATTGATACATGCTCCTGTTGTTATTGGCTTCAGAAATTCTTCGCCAAAATTAGCTACATCTATTACAATCTGTATATTATTAATCGTAGATCCATCATTTAAAGCCACAAAGCTTACGTTTTTGTTTCCACGACGAGTACGAACCCACCCTTTTAAGTTTACCTCTTCTCCAAATGTTGTTAGCTTTAAAGCTTCCGATATTTTTGTTCTTCTTATCTCTTTCATAATCAATATTGACTACCCTACAATCTCTATTTTTGAGTTAGAGTATCAAATGTATTTTATCTAACAGACTCTAATTTACAATCTGTTTAAATTGTTTAAAAAAATGGCTCTCTTCATTTGTTTTTTATTAGAGAGCTAAGTATATAATAATTAATCAAAGGCGCCCATGCGAAGCATATTTACCTCTTTCTCTGATAAATATCTCCACTTTCCACGAGAAAGACTCTTCTTTGTCAATCCTGCAAAGTAAACTCTATCAAGCTTAATAACACGATATCCAAGAGATTCGAAAATCCTCCTAACTATACGGTTACGACCAGAATGTATTTCTATACCAACTTGCGACAAGTCATCTTCAGTGACATAGCTAATAGCATCTGCATGCACCTCGCCATCTTCAAGCTCCATCCCGTCTGCAATCATTTGCATATGCTCCATTGCCACAGGTTTGTCAAGCCACACTTGATATATTTTTCTCTTTTCATATTTAGGATGTGTTAGCTTAGATGCTAAGTCACCATCATTAGTAAGCAACAGCACACCCGTTGTTCCTCTATCCAAACGACCTACAGGATAGATACGCTCTGTACAAGCTGACTTAACCAAATCCATAACAGTTTTGCGATTTTCTGGATCATCAGTTGTAGTTACAAATCCCTTAGGCTTGTTTAGTAAAACATAAACCTTGCTTTCTAGAGATACCACCTTATCGTTAAATTTAACCTCGTCGGCTCTAGTTATTTTAGATCCAAGCTCTGAAACTACTTCTCCATTTACTTTTACTAGACCTGCCTCAATAAATTCGTCAGCCTCACGACGTGAACATACGCCTGCATTAGCTAAATATTTATTTAAACGAATTGGTGTATTTGGATCGGCACTCTCTTTGTATTTTACTTGCTTAAATGCTTTTTTCTTTTTCAGCACCTTTTTAGGTCCATTTTGTCCACCTGATGCATAATTACGTCTTCTGTCGTCACCTCCAAAAGAGCGATCTCCGCCCGAAGGCCTTTGGCCATAACTTGTGCCACCTCCAGCAACTGATCTGTCTCCAACTCTTGGGCGACGTTTTCTCATTCCACCATCATCTTGTCCACCTTCGTTACGACGATTGTAGTTTCCCTCACCCCCTTGACGATAGCCTCCATCTCTTGATGTTTGATAGTTATCGTTGTAGGACTGACGATAGTTACCTTCGCCTGACGATCTGTTTCTACCTTCTCCTTGTTGCGTTCTTCTATCAGAACCGTAATTTCTGTTGGAATAAGAGTGTCTCTCATTGTTCGCATTATCGTAACCACGACTTGAGTGCGAATTGTTGTTGTTAGTTGTCATCTTGTTTTTTCAATTTTAATTATCAATGACCTCACGGTCTTCTTTTTAAAAAATAAATTATTATTCTGTGATTTAATTTACACTATTACAATCCAGTGTAATTATGTGGCGTAATACTCTTTAGTTCCTTTTTTATATCCTCACTCAAATCAAGTGTATCAATAAATTCGGAAATGCTATTTTGAGTAATATGCTTATTAGTTCTAGTCAAGTCTTTCAGAGCCTCGTATGGCTTTGGATAACCCTCTCTTCTCAGTATAGTTTGAATTCCTTCTGCTACTACCGCCCAATTTTGATCCAAGTCGGCACTTATAGCCTTTTCGTTTAATAACAATTTATTCAGACCTTTTGTTGTGCTTTTTATAGCAATTAATCCATGCGAGATTGGTAATCCTATATTTCGGGTTACTGTAGAGTCAGTCAAATCTCTTTGAAGCCTAGAGATTGGTAATTTAGCAGACAAATGCTCAAGCAAAGCATTAGCTATGCCAAGATTTCCTTCCGCGTTCTCAAAGTCAATAGGATTAACCTTATGTGGCATTGCTGAAGATCCAATTTCTCCCTCTTTAATTTTTTGTTTAAAGTATTCCATTGATATATATTGCCACGCATCTCGAGTAAAATCAATAAGAATAGTATTAATGCGCTTAAGAGCATCAAACGAGGCAGCCAAATCATCATAATTAGATATTTGAGTTGTACACTCTTCACGTATCAAACCCAATTTTTCTAACAAAAACTTATTACCAAAACTTTTCCAGTCAACTTCTGGATATGCCACATGGTGTGCATTAAAATTACCAGTAGCTCCGCCAAACTTACCTCGGGCAGGTATCGCCTTCAAGGCATCAATTTGAGTTCTAAGTCTATATTCATAAACTTGAAACTCTTTTCCTAAACGAGTAGGCGAAGCTGGTTGACCATGCGTGCGAGCCAACATTGAAACATCTTTCCACTCTTCTGCAAAAGCGCTTAACAAAGCTAACAAGCTTTCCAATTGTGGCATATACACATTATTCAGTGCATCTTTGTACATCAAGGGTGTGGCAGTATTATTAATATCTTGCGATGTTAATCCAAAATGAATGAACTCTACATAATCGTGTAGATTAAGAGCCTCGAATTTTTCCTTCAAAAAATACTCAACAGCTTTCACATCGTGATTGGTTACTTTCTCAATATCTTTTATGCGTTGTGCATCTTGCTCAGTAAAGTTAGTAACTATACCTCTCAATAACTCAAATAAAGAATTATCAACTTTGTCGAGCGGAGAAATCTTTGATTCGCAAAGCGAAATAAAATATTCAATCTCTACATGTGTTCTATACTTTATCAATGCATATTCGGAAAAGTACTCAGCCAGCTCTGCTGTATTGTTTCTATAGCGTCCATCAATTGGAGAAATGGCAGTAAGTTTGTCAAGTTTCATTATAAACAAAATCAGTATTAATATTTTTAGAAGTTTCAAAAAATCACTTTCTCTTCACACTTCACTTATCCATTAGTTGGTAGTCAGCACATTCAGATAAGTAATTTAGTTGTTTATCTATTTATTATTGGAATACAAAAATAGTGATAATTTAGGTCGCATGGAAATATTTTGAATTTTATTTACGAAATGTTTTGCTGGCAAATAAAAAGTATCTATCTTTGCATCGCAATTAAGGAAAACAACAAGCCTTGACGGCAAATGAACATTGATATTTTGGGGCGTTTAGCTCAGCTGGTTCAGAGCATCTGCCTTACAAGCAGAGGGTCGGCGGTTCGAATCCGTCAACGCCCACTTCCCAAACGATCAACTTGTTAATCGAATAGATTTTCAGGTTTTTTTATTGCAAATATTATAAATATTATTTTATAATTTAGGCAAAATTATTGGGGCGTTTAGCTCAGCTGGTTCAGAGCATCTGCCTTACAAGCAGAGGGTCGGCGGTTCGAATCCGTCAACGCCCACCAAGACATATTATTAGTGAATGTCAATAAAAGACAAAAGCTTCAATTAGGAAATATAAATCCTGTTAGTCAATAGATTAACAGGATTTTTTTTGTTAGAGTTTCCATGCCTCGCAATAAAGAGAATATAGTTGTTTTCAAAGACTTGGCATTAGTAGAACGACTTGGGGTTGCTCTTGTTTATTAACAGAAGGAAAACTAGAGATATGACTCAAGAAAAAGAAACTGCAAATCCACAACAGTACAGCCTAATTTCTAATTTTACTAATCAGACGAATGAATACGGAATTGAAGTGCATGTATTAAATGAAATGATTTGGTAAAACTAATGCCTATAC
>JAAYFB010000425.1 GCA_012728465.1 Proteiniphilum sp.
GCTTCTGCACAAGAAATTAATGCATCATTGTCTGTAAATACAAGCAAAATAGACGAGTCATCTAGACAAGTATTGCAAATTTTAGAAAGTGATTTACGAACATTTATTAATGATAGAAGTTGGACAAATATTCAATTCGCATCACAAGAAAAGATAGATTGTAGCTTTACGATTATTGTTAATGAAGCAATAACAGCCACTTCGTTCGTTGCAGAACTCCATGTGCAGTCTCGCAGACCTGTATTCAACTCCATCTACATGTCGCCAATGCTAAATTATAGAGATGACAAAATAATATTTGACTACATTGAACATCAACCATTGGACTTCGATATCAATAATATAAGTAACAACTTGACAGCAGTGATTGCGTACTATATTTACTTGATACTTGGACTTGATTTCGATTCTATGACTTCGCTTGGAGGCTCTTCTTTTTTCCAATTAATGCAGACTATTGCTACAAATGCTCAAGTAACTAGTCAAAGCGAATGGGGTTCTTTGGCAGATTATCGAAGTAGAATGTCTATTGTCGCCTCTCTTAACAACCCTCTGTATGACGATTACAGAACCATGTGGTATCATTATCATAGAAAGGGATTGGACGAAATGACACTGAATATTGATGCGGCTCGCAAAAATATTGTAACTTCGCTTTCTGTTTTGTCTGACTTAAAAAATAATCAACCATACTCGATATTGCTAGATATATTTGGCGATGCCAAGCTGGATGAGATAATTGATGTGTACTCAAATGGAAAAGCTAATGAACGAAGAGATGCGATAGAAACTCTTCTGCAATTATACCCTACAAAAAGTAGCCAGATAGACAGACTAAGCAATAAATAAAAGATAACTAAATTGCTCTCTAAAAAGATATGCTTAAATCACTTTCGATTCAAAATTATGCACTCATTGATTCACTAGAAATCAACTTTAATCGTGGGTTTTCGGTTATTACAGGAGAAACAGGCGCAGGGAAATCAATAATCCTTGGGGCATTGTCGCTAATCTTGGGACAACGTGCAGAAAGTAAATTCATAAAACAAAACGAGCAAAAGTGTTCTATTGAAGGGATCTTTGATATTTCACAATATGACCTTAAAAAAATATTTGAGGATAGAGATTGGGAGTATCACCCCGAAGAGTGTATCATCAGGCGCGAGATATGGAGTAGTGGCAAATCACGTTCATTTGTAAATGACTCTCCAGTTTATCTAGCTGACTTGAAAGAATTGGGTGAAAGATTAATAGATATACATTCACAACATCAAAGTTTATCTTTGAATGATGATTTTTATCAACTTAATGTTGTTGATGTATTGGCTAAATCCAAAAAAGAGAAGAAAGTGTTCTTGGATTCTTACACTGTACATAATAAAATAAAAAAAGAACTCTCAGACGCTCAAGAGGAATATAAAAGAAACATTGAATCAGAGTCCTTTATCAAATTTCAAATAGAAGCCTTAGACGCTGCCAATCTAGTGGCAGAAGAACAAAAGCAATTGGAAATTGAGCTTGAAACCATTACTCATTCGGAAGATATAAAGTCAGCATTATTCTCAGTTTATAATACATTGTCGGGTGATGAAAATTCGGTTATTTATGCCCTTGGAGATGTGGTGGAAAAGCTAAGAAATATAGAGAATGTGTATCCTAAAGTTAGCGAGCTAATTGATCGAGCCAATTCAGCACGAATAGATTTGAAGGATATTGCATTAGAATCCGACAACTACTTTGAGAGTATCGATTTCGATCCAAAGAGACAGCAGCTCGTGGAGGATCGATTAAGCTTAATATATAGCTTGCAAAAGAAACATTCTGTTTCAACCATAGATGAATTAATTGCAATACGTATAAATCTTAATTCTGAACTCAATAATATTACATCATTAGATGAAAAGATTAAAGAACTAGAGTCCAAGCTTAAAGTGTCATACGCAGATATGACACAAAAAGCCGATATTCTAACAGAAAAAAGAAAGGCTATTACTAATGATATTGAAAAAGAGCTAAAAGATAGGCTTAGGTATTTGGGTATTAATAATGCACAATTTAAATGCAACATTACACGTAAAAACTTACCCGATGCAACTGGTCAAGACAATATTAGTTTTCTATTCTCTGCAAATAAAAACGTAGAGTTGCAGCCGGTGTCACAAATTGCATCAGGGGGGGAGATTTCTCGACTTATGCTATGCTTAAAAGCAATGATGGCAGGTGCTACAGCACTGCCCACAATAATTTTTGACGAAATAGATACAGGTACTTCAGGCGAAATAGCAGACAAAATAGGGAATATCATGCGTGAAATGGGTAGCAATATGCAAGTTATAGCTATTTCTCATCTTCCCCAAATTGCGGCTAAAGGCTATGGTCACTACATAGTGTATAAAGAAGATACAGATCAAGCTACGACCACATATATGCGTAAACTTACAGAAGTAGAGAGAGTATCGGAGATAGCTCGCATGCTTAGTGGTGCCGAAACTACAGAACAAGCTATAGAAAATGCAAGAGTTATGCTAGCACAATAGCATAATTAGAATTAAAAGTAAAAAGCATATTTCTATGCTTACAAATAATGAAACAAAATAAACAACAAGATATACTTATAAAAACTATATAAATGAGAGATAAAGATATGATCTTCGGCATACGTGCCGTTATTGAAGCGGCAGAAGCTGGGAAGGATATCGACAAAGTGCTTGTGAAGCGTGAACTTACAGGAGAATTATTTAAAGAACTTCAAGAGGTGTTGAGATATTATGATATACCTATGCAGAAAGTTCCCGTTGAACGCATCGATAGAATTACTCGTAAAAATCACCAGGGTGTTATTGCATTTACAGCAGCGGTTACATATCACAAACTTGATCAGATTGTTCCCTTTCTCTACGAGCAAGGTAAAAATCCATTCATTCTAATTTTGGATGGCATAACAGATGTTAGAAACTTTGGTGCTATAGCCCGAACATGTGAAGTAGCAGGCGTTGATGCAATAGTTATCCCTTCACGAGGTAGCGTTTCCGTAAATGCAGATGCTGTAAAAACATCTGCAGGAGCATTGCATACAATACCAGTATGTCGCGAGGATAGCTTAAAAGAGTCTGTTAGTTATCTTCAAAATAGTGGTATCAAGGTAATAAGTGCAAGTGAGAAAGCTTCAAAACTACATACAGAAGTCACTTATACAGATCCTGTAGCAATAGTTATGGGAGCCGAGGATGTCGGAGTTTCTAACGAGATTATTCGTATCTGTGATGAGCTTGTTAAAATACCACAGTTTGGAACTATTCAATCACTTAATGTATCAGTAGCCGCTGGTGTAATGATTTATGAGGCTGTCAGACAAAGAGGGATTAGTTCTTAATAACAAATTGAAAGAAAAAAGTATTGTAAATAATCACATATAAATAACACGATAATGAAAAAAGTAATAGCAACAACCAATGCCCCTGCTGCGATAGGTCCATATAGTCAAGCAGTGGAAGTGAATGGTATGATTTTTATTTCTGGACAGGTTCCGGTAAACCCAGCAACAGGTCAACTAGTATCAGGAGGAGTTAGAGAACAAACCACACAGTGCTTTAGTAACATAAAGGCTATTTTAAAAGAGGCTGGATTGACTACGAATAATGTTGTTAAAACGACAGTTTTTTTGAGCGATATGACATATTTTGCAGAAATGAATGAGGTGTATGCTTCGAACTTCGAGGGTGCATTTCCAGCACGATCTACCATTGCAGTAAAAGGTTTGCCATTGAATTGTATGGTAGAAATAGAGGTGATAGCTGTAAGATGAGAACTATAGGAAATATAATTTGGATAGTGTTTGGTGGGATTTTTATTGCTATTGAGTATGTATTGTCTAGTGTTGCTATGATGGTAACCATTGTTGGAATACCATTTGGATTACAAACATTGAAGTTAGCAGAAGTGGCACTTTTCCCATTTAATAAAAAGGTAAAGAAAAACCAATCGGCATCAGGTTGTCTATCATTTATTATGAATGTAATTTGGTTTTTTGTTGGTAGTATCCCGATTGCATTTACGCATCTATTGTTTGGGCTATTATTTTATATTACCATTGTAGGAATACCATTTGGCAACCAGCATTTTAAATTGATGAAGCTAGCCTTCACACCATTTGGCAAAAAAGTAATTAATATATAGAAATATTGGGGGATGATAGGGCAATGCGCCCATTAGTCTAACACTATGGGTAGTTCGTCATCCTCTTCAATTGGATCTTTCTTTACAACAAAAGCACTAATCTCCCACAACATGTAAATTGGTAAAGTAACTACAATGAGTGAAAATGGATCTCCAGATGGAGTGATGATTGCGGCAAGTACAATAGATCCCACAACTGCATGGCGACGAAACTTCCTGAAGAACGATCGATAAATGAGACCTAAATTAGATAGCAACCAAAAAACAAGAGGTAATTCAAACACAATGCCCATTATTAGAATTAGCGTGTAGAAGTTACTCATGTAAGAGTCAAGAGAAATACTGTTTTTTATGGCGTCACTTAGCTCAAAGGTAATTAAGAATCTGAATATTAATGGGAATACTACGAAATATCCCACCAAACATCCTATTAAAAACATAATTCCACCAAGACCAAATGCTCTTTTTACACCCTTTGTTTCATTTTCATACAGTGCGGGGCTTATAAACCTCCATACTTCATATAAAATGTACGGAATACATAAAAGCAAAGCAAAAGAGAAAGAGGTAGATATATAGGTCATGAACTGCGTAGTCATGTTTATGTTTAGCAGTTCTACGTTGAATGAGTCTGCCGAAAAATCGGGAAGGAAAGGTAAATATTCGCCAGCTTTTTCAAAGAAACGATATGTAACAAAGTCAGATGATCGTGCAGCAAGAATAACTGAGTCAAATATAAATGGGATTATAATAAAACCTAACACTGAAAACACTAAAAGCGCAATAATAATACGTATAAGTGTCCATCTAAACTCTTCTAGATGGTCCCAAAATGACATATCCTTTTCCTTCATGTATGGTTTGTGTAGATAATTTCTACTTCGAAAACACTTTTATTTCTATTAAAGCTTTTTCGAAGTAGAGAATAGATTTGTGAGCATCTAAATAAATAGGTGCTGTATAATTAGTTAGAGTTTGATGCCTTATTGTCGTTAGGATCTGCTTTTATCTCGTCTTCGATATCGTGCAACCCTCTCTTAAAACTGTTGATTCCTTTCCCTAGCCCTTTCATAAATTCTGGAATTTTTTTACCTCCAAAAAGAATTAATACCACTAGCACTATAATAGGAATTTCCCAACCATTCAAGTTAAAAAGTAATAGATTGTCCATAGATGCTGATTTTATTTGATTTGTTTATAAGTGAATATCTTATTTATGTTACGCAAAAATAGAACTAATAATTTACGCATACAATTATATTAGTATAAACTTTGTAAAAAAAGATATTGAGTGTAATTTATGCCATATAATAATTGCACATGCAACTTCTTTCGAGAGATGTTATAATCAATTAGTGCATTATAATAATGTTAACTTTCAGAAAAATGGTATGACGACGATGAATTTATTTTAAATTTGTACCTTAAAGAATATATTGGTTGCAATAAATGAATAAAACATATCTTTTTGTACTTATTCTCATATTATTATGGGTGAATCCTATAATTGCAAAAACTCCAGCCGTTGAGGTTAGAGCTGTATGGCTTACAACAAACTATGGTCTTGATTGGCCACGTAATAGAAATAGCGAGGAGGTACAGAAAAGGGAACTTATTGAAATCTTAGATAATCTGAAAAAACATAATTTCAATACTATACTATTTCAGGTGCGGGGACGTGGTGAGGTGATGTTCAAGTCAAGCATCGAGCCTATGTCAACACTCATAGCAGCAGACAAACGAGGTAATGCCTTATTTGATCCACTTGCTTTTGTGATAGAGGAAGCACATAAGAGAGGCTTTGATTGCCATGCGTGGATAGTTGTCTATCCCTTAGGAAGTGATAAACATGTGAGGAGCTTGGGGAATAAGTCGGTGACTAAAAAGAGACCTGACATTGTAAAGAAATTTAGAAGTGAATGGTTTCTTGATCCTGGGGTTCCATCTACTGACGACTATTTACTCTCATTGGTTAAAGAGATAGTAGGAAACTATGATGTGGATGGCATACACTTCGATTATATTAGATATCCTGATAATAAGGGCTTATTTCCCGATAACGATACATATAAAAAATATGGCAAAGGACAGTTCAAGGATGATTGGAGAAGAGACAATATAACTCGCTTTGTGTCGCGTACTTATGACTGGGTTAAAGAAAACAAGTCGTGGGTACAAGTTAGTAGTTCTCCATTGGGCAGATATCGTGCCTTAGGAAACAATGGCCATGGCTGGACGGCTCTAGAAACGGTCTATCAAGATGCAGGCAAGTGGATGAAAATGGGTAAGCACGATGCTATATATCCGATGATGTATTATAAGGAGCAACTTTTCTATCCTTTTGTTGATGATTGGATAGAGAACACTAATAATCGAATTTTTGTTCCAGGTTTAGCACCTTATCAAATGACGGAGTTAAATTGGAGCAGAGAGGATCTCTTAAACCAAGTAAATTATACGCGAACTAAATTAGTGCAAGGGCAATCATATTTTCGTGCAGAAAATGTATTGTCCAACACAAAAGGAATACTTGATTCACTAAATCAATATTATCGTAAGCCTGCAAAACTACCTGCAATGAAGTGGTTGAGCGACACTGCACCAGAGGAACCTCAAGATTTACGTGCTGAAAAAACAGATACAGGTCTTCTTCAACTAATATGGCAAGAGCCAGAGGGTGCTGATCGGGTAACATATAATGTTTATAAAAGTGACACAGATACACTACGTATTGATGATGGCGATTTGTTGCTAGCAACTGGTCTGCGTGATACTATATATGAGTTCAGTCCCGAAATAGACGACAAAGCTTATTACTATTATGTAACTACATCCGATTCATTCAATAATGAAAGTGCAATATGTTTTCCTGCATTTTTCTATCATTCAGACATGGTCAAATAATATATAATAATTAATAGTTAGGAATAGTGCCCTAAAAGCATTAAATTTGTGCAAATGGATAACAACCAAAAGCTTAAGGAACAAGTACGAGATGAATTTTCTGAGTATCTTACGTTGCACAGACAACGGAAAACAAAAGAGAGATTCGCCATTCTTGAACATATATATAGTAGCACGGAACACTTTGATATGGAGTCTTTACTAAACTCTATGAACGAGTCGTCAATACGTGTAAGTAGAGCTACACTTTACAACACTATGGAGCTGTTGCTTGATTGTGGTTTAGTTATCCGACACAAGTTTGGAACTGCTGCCACTACTTACGAGCGCACATACGGCAATGAAAATCATAGCCATCTAATTTGCACCACTTGTGGCAATGTATGGGAGTCTGATAGTGGCAATTTATTTACTCCGGCTATGCGCAAGAAAATAAAAAAGTTTACAATAAACTATTATAGCATGTATATTTATGGTACATGTAGTAAATGCACTCATGCAAAACGAGTGGCAGTTTATAAGCTAAGGCGTGAGAATGAAAAGGCACAAGCTAAAAAGGATAAGAAGATATAATAACGAATAATTATAAACTAAATAATAGATATATCAACGATATTAACTGTATAATAATCAGTACTTACTACAGCGATAGTGTTGGTAAAAAATAATCAGAACAATGAAAGTAGATGTGATTTTAGGCCTTCAATGGGGAGACGAAGGGAAGGGAAAAGTAGTGGATGTGCTTACACCAAACTATGATATCGTAGCACGATTTCAGGGAGGACCCAATGCCGGTCATACTCTTGAGTTTGAAGAACAAAAATATGTATTGAGATCAATACCATCAGGTATCTTTCAATCTGGCAAAATTAATATTATCGGTAACGGTGTAGTGTTAGACCCAGCACTTTTCAAGGAAGAGATAGAAGGATTAGAAGCTTCGGGACACCCGCTCACAGATAGGCTTTTTATATCTAAAAAAGCTCACTTAATACTACCTACCCATAGATTTTTGGATGCAGCAATGGAGCAGTCAATGGGGAAATCAAAAATAGGTACCACTGGAAAAGGAATTGGTCCAACTTATACTGACAAAGTAAGCAGACATGGACTTCGAGTGGGCGATTTACTTCACAACTTTGATGAAAAATACAAAGAAGCAACGTCAAGGCATATTGAAATGTTGTCACAATTTGATTATGAGTACGATATAGAGGAAGCAGAGAAAGTATGGTTTGAAGGCGTGTCGAAGCTTAAAGAATTTAAGTTCATCGATTCTGAAAACTATATTAATAATGCTATCAATACAGAAAAGAGTGTTCTAGCAGAAGGAGCACAAGGTTCATTGCTTGACATTGATTTCGGGACATATCCGTTCGTTACATCTTCCAACACAATATGTGCTGGAGCTTGTACGGGCTTAGGCGTAGCTCCAAACAAAATTGGAGATGTGTTCGGTATCTTCAAAGCATACTGCACACGTGTAGGTAGTGGACCATTCCCAACTGAACTTTTCGATGATAATGCAGAGCAGATGCAAAGAATTGGTCGTGAGTTTGGTTCGGTTACGGGGCGTTCTCGTCGTTGCGGATGGATTGACTTAGTAGCTCTTCGTCATACCATAATGCTAAATGGCGTAACCAAGCTTGTTATGATGAAAAGCGATGTACTTGACAATTTTGACAGCATCAAAGCTGCAGTTGCATATAAGATTGATGGCGAAGTAGTAACTCAATTTCCATTTGAAGTATTTGATGGCATCGAACCTATATACGAGGAGATACCAGGA
>JAAYFB010000075.1 GCA_012728465.1 Proteiniphilum sp.
CTTTTATCACTCCTATCTTCGTAAATTTTTAATTCATTCCAAGTCATACTATGTTCTGGCTCTGCAATTTTCCTAGCCTCTAACCATGTATAGTTATTTATTTCATCCCACGTTAGATTACTTATATCATCCCAATAGGTATCAATTTTACCCCATACAACCCCCCAATCTTTTAACATTTGCCATACTGTGAAAGTGTACTTGAATTCATACGTCAAATGAGCTGGTTTTATTGTTTCTAGCATATCAATAAATCCTTGCATGTTCCTTGGTATACCTTTTACCCCAATAAACTTTACAACAAATTTATATTCTTCTGGATATTCTATAACATCCACTTCTCCTCCTGAGAAGGCTTCTGCTGTATCCTTTATCATCTGCTTTGTAGTTGTTCCTCTACCCCACAGCTTAGCTTTAATTATTTCTCGTCTTTCTTCATAAGATAAGTTCAAACTTGTTGGTAACCTTAATTCTTTTTCATAGATACTTAGCCCCCATGTCGCAGTATCAATAAAAAGCTGATTAATCAAGTCTTCCAAATTATAATATAGCTTCCCTAGTTCCTTTGCTATTGAGTTTTGTAGTCCTTCTATTGTGACATTGCTTCTATAATACCAGGGCAAAAGTGACATCAAATCAGGGGTGCGTACTTCTATATCAGAACTTGGGATACTTTCTTCACCATATTTGTATTCACCGTATTTATGAGCTCCATACGACATAAATTACACCCCCTTAAGGTCGTTCCAAGTTAGAGGGCCTTTTCCCATCTTCGCATCTAAAGTTTCTTGTAGTCCTGCTATATCTGATATTGAGTGATTATGGCTTGAAGGTGGAAATGTACTTGGTTTATTTGTTATTCCAGTCCATGGTACATTGTCAGCTAGTTCTGCTATATCCACTTTACCATTATCGTTGGTGTCATATATGCTTTTTAACATATCACCATATCCAGCATCTCCTAATTCCTCTTGAGTTACATAATTTTTATCATTTTCCAATTGTGACACTTTAGTTGGTATATCGTTAACTGTAGCTATAACCTCATCCCCAGTAGCTTTTTTTATTACACTACCCTCTTTTAATTGGGCCATTACAAATCAACTCCTCCATATAGCAGCGTACCTACTATATTTTCAAGGTTTGTAACTCTTTCATCAATTTCAATTACTTTTACTTCATACTCACTATCAATATTTATTTCAATTCCTTCAATGCTTGGAGCATAAGCTAAAGTTGCAACCTTGTCTGCTATATGCCCTTCTAATTGTTCATAAGCAATTTGAATTATCTCTTCGTCCGTTTTTCCTTCTTCTAAATCCTCTAAATCTACAATGGTATGTGCATAAAAACTTCTTCCATTTTCTAACCTAACATTAAATCCTACTGCATATCCTATTGGATTGTCCTCGGGATATAATCTATACTTAATTACCTTTAATTGCATCTAAACACCCCACTTTTCTCTTAAATAAGCATAAAGTGCATTATGCTCTTTATCGTTTAGCATTCTATTAAAGATTATTAACTCCCCTATTTCCCCATTAAAACCTCTATAACTGCCAAATCCAAGTTGTACTACTGTATCATCGTACTCTGTGATATGTCCAGCTGCTTCTACTATTGTTTCATTTACCTGTAGTACCATATCACCAACTTCGTTATGTCTTACTCCAAATACTACAAATTCATCTTGTATAGTAACCCCTGAAAATGTTTGTCTGCCTTGCGTTCTCATTAAATAGCTATTTTCATATGCAATATAAAATCTTGGTGCAACTACTGCCGTAATTCCTTGTGTACCCATTATCGTTTGCAAAGCTCCACCTGCACTATTAGATTTCACTATCATATAAATACTAGCATTAGGTTGTATCTTGAATGTTGAAGAGAATACCATAGGTGTTACATCAAAAGCTAGAGTATTTAATCCATTGAGTGAGCTTGGAATGACTACAGGTGTATTATTAGATGATGCAACTAAATTATTTCCATTTCCAGTTAAATCTTCCCAAATTGGTACATTACCTACATCAAGTACACTAGCATCAAAATATGCTTGTATCCCTTTCATTGATAAGGGTTTGAATGTAAAGTCATAATTTTCGACTATATCTCCTATACTAACAACTCCATTAGATAATTTTAGTAATGAATCAGCTACCTCTGTTCCTTCAACCAGTTTTCCATATATAATCAAATCACCATTAGTCCTAAGTTGCGATATTTTGTCAACTTGCTCAATATCCTCTTTCCATAAAGCGCCTACTATCACACCATTGTTATTGTTAGGACTACTATCATAAGCAATATTTCCTGTACCTTCGTTCATCTCCCAATGCCCTACAAGTCCATCTGTAACAGACTTTCCTTCAAACAAATCCACCACTTCATTATCTGTTAATTGTCTATTGTAAATTCTCGCATCCCTGAAACCACCCTTAAAACTACTTGTCACTAAGCTAAGGGGGTTAGTAGTAGTATCAAATGTACCAGTAGTGGTTTTTTGATTTCTTAGTACACCATCAATATAAAATCTTTGATTGTTTTCACCTGCATCTTTATCATATGTGAAAACTATATGGTGCCAATTACCGTCTACTAATTCGGGAAACCGGCCAATAAGCCAGTTATTGTTTGTGCCTCCATCCATTTTAGAATACCAAACTGTATAACCATCACTTCTCCTAACACCCAAAAACCAAGCATACCCATTACCCTTGGTCATAAATTGCCCATAATCGGGTTCGCTGGTATCAGTTATTTTTATCCTTACCGATATTGTTATTGCATCTGTTATATTGAAGATATTGTTATGTGGAACTGTAACACTACCACCTCCATCAAATTCCAAATAACGAGTTGTAATTTCTTTATCTTTTTCAA
>JAAYFB010000426.1 GCA_012728465.1 Proteiniphilum sp.
AAAATAATTTCATATATTTGTCATTCGATTAATAATAATATCAGAAATGACAAATAAGTTTATTCAAGAAATTAATTCAGGATCTAGAACTGGTTCTTTAAAAAAAGAAATACTCTGTTTTTACATCAACAACGGAGAAGCATCTCTAGCTGATCTAGGTAAAGATATGAATCTTAGCATACCTACCATAACAAAGCTAGTCAGCGAATTAATTGAGGATGGATATGTGGATGATTTTGGTAAGCAAGAAACAGCTGGAGGTCGTCGCCCTAATATTTATGGCCTTAATCATAACTCTGGATATTTTGTTGGAGTTGACATTGACCACTCTGAATTAAATATCGGCATTATTAATTTTAATGGTTCTTTGATTGCCTCAAAAATGCACATTCCATACAAGGCAGTGGGATCAGTAGAGAAGTTTGATGAGTTATGCAACCATGTTATTAGTTTTTTAGACACGTGTGGTATCCCTCGCAAAAAAATTATGAAGATTGGTATTAATCTCACAGGTAGAGTTAATCCATATACTGGTCTCAGTTACAGCCTTTTCTTTCTAGAGGAGAGACCATTAACTGAAATATTTGAAGAACGATTTGGCATCCCCACAACCATAGACAATGATACTCGTGCAATAGCCTATGGCGAATATTTGACAGGATGCACAAAGGGAGAAAAAAGCGTTGTGTATATCAATGTTGGATGGGGCATAGCAACAGGACTTATTATTGATGGAAATCTTTACTACGGAAAATCAGGCTTTTCTGGTGAGTTTGGACATAACCCTACATTTGATAATGAAATTCTATGTCACTGCGGAAAAAAAGGATGCTTAGAAACAGAAGCTTCTGGTTCATATGTTTATAAACAGTTTTTGGAAAAACTTGACAATGGCGAAATAAGTATTCTTAGCAAGAAACATGATAAAGGTGAGCAAATTAGCCTAAAAGACATTGTTGATGCAGCCATTAGTGATGACACGATGGCTATTGAACTTATAGAGGAAGTTGGCGCTACACTAGGTAAAGCAACTGCTGGACTGATCAATATATTCAACCCCGAGCTAGTTATTATTGGAGGATTAATGGCTCAAGCGGGGGATTACTTTCTTCTACCACTTCAAAGTTCTATCAAGAAATTCTCTCTAAACTTGGTTAGTAGCGACTCTACAATAAGACTTTCTAAGCTTGGAGATAAGGCTGGAATTTTGGGCGCATGCTTGTTGGCACGAAGCAAGACAGTGGGACTGATAAGAATGAATTAAAAGTAATTTCAATAGTGCACAACATCATTATAAAAATAAACCCACACATATATATACTACGTGTGGGTTTATTTTTATAATTGCAATGAATTCAATGTATCCATCTTGCCCACATCAATCATCTCAAAATTATCAGGCACATAGCCATATATATTTTTATTATTACATATGGTGAGATAGAAATCAATAATCGAAAATTTATGTGGAAATTGCGAGAATAACTCAAACAGTGATGGGTTGACTACTTGAATACCCGAGAAAGCTAACTTATGGTATTTAGCAGGAGTGAAGTTTAATAGAGGAGACTTCGTTTCTCCTGTTTTCTCATTTATCCATCCAGCTAGTTTATTAGCATCGTCAAACAACAAATACCTGAAAGTATCTCTTTCGCTTACTACCACAGATGCATCAGCACCATTTTTGAGATGTGAAGTGTATAGGTATCTCAAATCTATATTTGAAAATATATCTACATTATGTATTAGAAAAGGCTTAATGTCATCAAAGAACCATGAGGCCTTTTTAATAGCTCCACCTGTATCTAGCAACTTGTCTGTCTCGTCCGAGAATTCTATTCTAATATCAAAGCCATTATTACATTTCACAAAATCAACTATCTGTTCTGCAAAATGATGTATATTGATAATTATTTCATTAAATCCTGCACTCTTCAACTTCTCAATAACATGTTGCAATAGAGGCTTGCCACCCACAGGAACTAAAGCTTTGGGCATAATATCAGTCAATGGCTTAAGCCTTGTGCCCATTCCTGCTGCAAATATCATTGCCTTCATAAAATCTTGTTTGTCTTAATAAATTCTTGTTCAAGGTTTTGTTCACGATGTACCAAAGACA
>JAAYFB010000427.1 GCA_012728465.1 Proteiniphilum sp.
ACTTCTGAGTCTGCGCCAGTACGCTCATTGCGTCTAAAAATATCCCTCTTATGTTTTGGTCGCAAATAGTCAAGCCACATAAAGCCTTTGAGGGTGGAATCATCTGGCCCCAACAAACTAAGCGGTGTAGTCACTGCCTGAGTTGCCGACCACAACTTTAGTTTTTCGAGCTCATTATTTTTAAAGTCCATAGACAAGTATGGACTTTCGGTTTTATTTAATCCAATAATGCTCCCGATACTATCACTCTCCACAAGATAATAGAGCGATTCAGCACTTCCATCCACAAGCAAATGTCTCAAATCATTCTCCTCAAAGTATATCTTCATATCTCGACCACTAATCTGATTGTACTGCCCATCCTTCTCTCGCGATTGTATGGCCAAAGCATACTCTCTGATGTGTGCCATATCTATAGTGGAATCATTGAGGTGTATGTCAATTTGCTCGCCCAATATTTGGTTCTGTTCATTCCATATTACTGGGTTTCCATAAAGATACAATATAGAGTCGCGCTGAACAAAACTCATAGAATCACACAAGCCCTGCATATCTTCTCTAAAGAAACGAACATTATAATATGCTTTTATATCCTTATAAATAGAGTCAGTAATCATTTTTAATGTATCGCCATGCAAAAACAGACTATCACTCTGCGAATAATCTACCACATAGGCCGAATCGGTAGCCATGCCGTACTCTGTTTTTTCATTATAGGTTCCGAAATTGCCGTAAAGAATAGCCTTTTGCTTAAAGTCCTCCATATACATATTGCCATACACATCAGCAATACCCGACTGACGATTATAAAGGATAGTATCACCTATCAAAACCTTGGTGGTATCGCTACTATATATTTCAGAACGATTGTAGAGCTTTGCGTCCTCGGTGACAGTGTTGTACCAGCCATGATTAGTTAAAATATATCCACTATCAGACACAATGGTAGATGGCCCCAAAATATCAGCTATTTTGCTTTCTGTATTGTACTTCAGCGTATCTGAGAAGATGGTGAAATTTTCGTTTACCAACTTAACATCATTGCTAAATAGAGAATTTTTAGAATCGGGATTATATTGTCCCCAAAATGATGTCAGCTCATTCTCTTCATCTACAAGCATTCCTCCATCAAAATAGTAGCCAAGATTTTCCACACGATCATAGTTTAAGCTATCAGTAAACAGTGTAGCTTGCTGATCCTCCATACGAATATTATCGCGAAGTTTGGCTAACATTGTAGCACCATCGTAATGCAAATAATCTCCATATATAAACAGTGTATCACCTTGCTCCATTCTCACATTGCTAAATGCTTCGAAGGTGTTAGTTTCATTATACAAGTATGCACTATCACAATACATAAAAGCACCTTCGTGATAGAATATTACACTATCCACAAATATTTTAGCATCTAGGCCTTCACGACCTTTAAGCTTTCCTGCCTGCTTCAGTTCTACTATCTTAACATTGGAGTTTGGCGGTGGTTGCACAGCTCTCACCGATACCAAAAGCACAGAAAGCACACTCACAATAAGTATGCTTTCACGTATATATCGAGAATAAGTTTTCTCTCTCATTCGTTTTATATCAATTAATATTTAATTTGTTTTATGCCGTCATCTTGAAAGCAAGAATTTGCATTAAACTATTTCACCCATCCTTTATACTTAAAGTCACAACCTTTCCAATCAGGATCAATTCTAACAAAGGTAGAGTTAATTTTATTTTGAAGCCATTCGTCCATCAATTCCTCACGACGCTCTTCCTCTGCCATCTGCTTAATGATTTGATAGTCGTTATTAATATTTGCCGTATGCCCTTCTATTCTATTCGTTACCTTCACTATTGCTGTTACTTGACGCTCCTTGCTATTAGTCATGACGAATGGTTTGGACAATTCTCCAACAGCCATTTCACCTACTACGCGTGCAATATCCTGATTAAGCTCGCTAAGCTGAAATCTAGGTGTACCTCTATTGCTAGATTGAGGATTGTTGTTTACCATTACACCTCTATTATTTCTAGTATCTTTATCTGCAGATAGGTAAAGGGCAGCTTCATCAAAAGTAAACTTCTTTTCGATTATTCCATTGCGGATAGAATCTAGCTTAACTAAAGCAGTGTCTATTTGCACTTGCGGAATTTTAGGTTTCAAAAGTATGTGGCGAAAGTTTGCCATGTCGCCACGACGCTCGATTAGCTGAATAATATGGAAACCATACTCTGACTCCACGATGTTAGACACCTTTGTGGGATCGTTAAGTGCAAATGCTACGTTTGCAAACTCTGGCACAAGTCCAGCTCTATTCATAAATCCCAACTCACCACCTTTCACAGCCGAACCATCTTCTGAGTAAAGCAATGCTAATGTAGAAAATGAGCGTTTACCTGAGTTTATCTCCTCGGTATAGCTACGAAGTTTATCTTTCACAGCATCTATTTCTGCCAATGGAATTTCGGGCTCTGCTGTTATGATTTGAATCTCGAGCATGGTTGGGATAAATGGCAGGTCTTCTTTAGGAATACTATTATAAAACTTGCGTATCTCAGAGGGAGTGAGCGAAACATCATAAAAGTGTTTTTGCTGAACACCTTCGATAAGCTGCTGCTCCTTAATTTGTACGCGCATGTCTTCTCTAATATTACGAATACTTTTGCCATAATATTCTTCGAGCTTTTCCACCGAGCCAACAGATGCAATTCCTTCATTAAGGTTGTACTCTACAGCATTATTGATGTTACTTTCGTTTACCTCTATACTATCCAATTTTGCTTGGTCAAGAAATAGTTTTCTAACAGCCAATTGTTCTGGAATAAAACAATATGGATCGCCCTCGATGCGTTGATTTTGCATCTGCAAGTCTTTCCTATATTCTTCAACCTCCGATTTTAGAATAGCCTCATCGCCAACCACCCATACAATCTCATCTATGATGTTGTTTTGTGATATAGATATACCAGTAAATAGCACTAGTGAAGTAAGCGTCAATAGTATTTTTGCAAAAATATTCATCATTAATCTTATATATTTAAGAAATCAACTCCAAAAGTAGTTATAAATGAGATACTAGACAACTAGTACTACATTAAAAGTTATAAAAATAGAGTGAAATCCAATTTTGAATAGTATATTAAATAAAAGACAAAAAAAAAATTGTACTTTTGATTACAAATCAAATAAAAGGAACAACATAATGTCAAATTGGATATTTCTTATTATCGGGGGACTATTTGAGGCAGCATTTGCTTTTAGCTTAGAAAGAATGTCTGCAACTAGTGGCAAAACAGCACTATTGTGGCTAGCCTCTTTTTTAATAAGCGTGAGCATAAGCATGTTTATGTTACTTAAAGCTATTAGTGGCGAAAATGCAATACCTCTAGGCACAGGATATGCCGTATGGGGTGGCATTGGTGCAGTATGCACAGTGTTGGTGGGCATCATTTTTTTGGGAGAGTCAACCGCATTTTGGCGAATATTCTTTCTTTGCACACTCGTCATTTCAATAATAGGACTAAACTTGGTTAGCAAATAACTAACTTATCACTCCATCGCATACAAAAACATAGTCAAGGCACGGCATAGAGTCGTGCCTTTAATGTATTCTACTACTTACACCACTTTTCGACATCAAAACTCCCTGCATTGATGCCTTTAATACTTATCGCAGCATTCGCTCCTTGCGCTATGAATGACATTATGAACTAAAAACAATCCATCGCTCATAGATTCAATCACTCCTCGACCATTTTAGCTTCAAGCACCTGCCACGCCGATATGATTACAGCATTTAGGCAATACGATAAGGGCAAAGCAGGGTCTTTTATAATCTAAAACCATCTCACGCAACAATAATCGGATGAAAAAACAAAGTGAATGACGGTTTTGTAAAACGACTTTGATGAGTAAAATTATTTTCAACCCTATTTGGCGCTCTCTGTGGATGATTTAAAAAAGTGAATGATGG
>JAAYFB010000428.1 GCA_012728465.1 Proteiniphilum sp.
CTTTATGGATGGTGTGCAAAGAACCAAAAGGCAGATGGCTCTAATTACAATATTTACACCGATGGTCTTAAGATATACTCAACTATAGACTCTAGAATGCAAAATTATGCAGAGCAGGCTGTGAGAGAGCATCTTGGTGGGTATCTGCAAAATCATTTTACTCGTGAAAAGAAAGGTCGAAAATATGCACCTTACTCTAATAAAGTTGCTGATAATGTAGAGAACTTGATGCGCACTGCTATGCGCCAAACTGACAGATATAGAATATTAAAAAAAGAGGGTTGGTCGGAAGAGAAAATTTTAAGCAACTTCAAGGATGAGCCTGTTGAGATGAAAGTATTCTCGTGGCAAGGAGATGTTGATACTTTAATGACGCCATGGGACTCAATTAGATATCACAAACAGTATTTACGTACGGGTTTTATGGCTATGCACCCACTGACTGGACATGTTAAAGCTTATGTGGGAGGTCCTGATTTCTCTCATTTTAAGTATGATATGGTATCGAGCGGTAAAAGACAGATAGGTTCTACTATTAAGCCATATCTTTACACACTGGCAATGGAAGAAGGACTCACCCCTTGTGATGGTACTATACATGAGCAGCAAACGTTGATCGACGAAAACGGTATGCCATGGACGCCTCGAAATGCAAACTCAGCACATCAAGGAGAGTTTGTAACAATTAAGTGGGGCTTGCAGAATTCAAGCAACTGGGTAACAGCATATCTTATGAAGTTATTTTCTCCCTATGCATTTTCAAGACTACTTACCTCGTTTGGTTTGAAAACTAAAGCTGACCCTGTAGTATCGTTGGCATTAGGGCCTAATGATGCTTCAGTATATGAAATGGCAGGAGCTTATACAGCGTTTGTGAATAGAGGAATTCGTGTAGAGCCTATGCTAGTAACAAGAATTGAGGATAAGGATGGCAACGTAATTAGCTCTTTTACTCCTTCTACACAAGAAATATTTAGTGAATCTACTTCTTACAAAATGATTGATATGTTGAAGGCTGTAGTTGATGGTGGTACAGGTAATCGACTACGCAGACTATATAATCTGAAAGGAGAAATGGGTGGAAAGACAGGAACGAGTAACGATAACTCTGATGCTTGGTTTATGTCATTTACTCCCGAGATAGTTGCTGCTTGTTGGGTGGGGGGCGAGGAGCCTTCAATTCACTTTGATAATATGGCATATGGTCAAGGTGCAGCAGCAGCTTTGCCCATTCATGGTTTATTCTATCAGAAGATATATGCTGATAAAGCTTTAAATATGCAGGATAATGGGGTTTTCGAGATCCCAGAAGAATATAAGAATCCCTGTGTAGATCAAAATAGATACTCTGATGATTTTTATCAAAGCAATGAACCTATTGAAAAGAATGAAGGTATTGATGAAATGTTTAATTAGGAATTAATTATCAGCATTCTTCAGAATACAAAAAAGGCTATCTCCAGTTGTGGGATAGCCTTTTTAATTAGTTTTAAAGCAGTTATGTGTGTCACAGCAATTCCTTTAATCTATCGTCAGTAGGGTTGATTGCTTCAATAACTCCATTTTCGTCAATTATGTAACTCCTGAAGCCTTTTTCTAATTTAAACTCCTTATAAATGTCGGAGTTGGCACCATTAGTGTCACAATATTGCGTCTTTATATCGATTTTATCCAAAAGCGCAGTTCTTTTTCCGACATTGATATTTTCATCAAATGATATGGATAGAAATTCAACATTGCTTGAGTTCTCTTTCAAGATGTTATTCAAACGAACGTTGTTGGCTCTTGAATGGGCATCGTATGCTGCCCAAAAGTTTAATACAACTTTTTTTCCTTTGTAATCGCTCAAGTCGAGAGTTTGTCCTTCCGTTCCAGTGAAAACGATATTTGGGATTTTGTTTCCTGGATAATAACCTGTGGAAGTTTTTTCGGTTTTGATTGAACCCGACATTAATATAAACGATAATACCCAAAGGCCAAAGTTTACATACTTCATAAATTAATTATTTAGTTAATACTAAGCTTCACGTTGTGCATCACGCATTTAGAAGCTCTTATCTGTTGGCTTTTCGCTAAAAACCAAATTTTGTGTGGACAAAAGTAGTGTGGTTTATACTAATTGCAAACTTTTTCGTCAAAAAAAATACTTGCGAATGTTAAATGTGTGAGTATGGTCTTGATAATTAGTTAGTTGGTTTGTGTGATTGATTTGTTCTAATAGTTGTTTCTATGTTGTTTGGCTCTGTTTATTAGGTGATTGCCATTGTTTGTTGAATCTGATATCGTAAAAATATTATATAAGAGCGCATGTGTTTCATTGATTGTTGACATTGTGTATATGTTTTATGTTCTTTATTTAGACAAATAGTTATACATGCTTTTTTTTATTACTTTTGTGAGTGAATATTATTATATCTGCGGAGTATTTTTTGAATATATATATTACATTAATAAATAAGAGCTCAACTCGTTGTTAAGCGTAGGTATTTTATTAATGGCAGGTACAAGGATATATAGGAAATAAGAAAAAGTAATCATGGCTAAAAAAAGAAAACGAAATACAAGAACTAAATCCAAAAAGGCAAATAGGGGGCAATTCTGGAGTAGCATTATGCAATTTCTCAGAAACGAACGTGTGCAATTTATAATTGGTGTGCTTGTTTCTTTTGCGGGCATATATGCGTTCCTTTCAATCGTTTCTTTTCTCTTTACTGGAGCTGTAGATCAAACTATAGTAAACAATATTCCTTACAATGAGTATATAGCACATAAAACTCCAGAATCGAACGTTCAGTCAATTGAAAATTGGACTGGTGCAGCAGGTGCATATATCTCGGAGATGCTAGTAAATAACTGGTTTGGTTTGTTTTCGATGCTTATTCCTGTTTTTATTATTTTAGTGGGCCTAAGAATTATGAAAGTCTCCCGCCTTTCAAATATAAAAGTTTTTCTTCTGACGGCTTTTGGTCTTATTGCAGGCTCAATTACTGAAGCATTTGCTTTGGGATTCTTATTTCCTATGAGCCATATTAATTGGGGTGGGACACATGGTTCACAAATAGAGAGCTTGCTTCGCGCGAGTATAGGACTGCCAGGTACTATTCTTTTGATTGCTTTGTTTGTTTTGATTACTGTAGTTTTGGTGAAAAAGAGCTCAATTTATAAAATTCAAGAGACAATCATTAAAAACAAACCTTCATTTGGAAATGGTGGTGGTGAGGTTGAACTTGAGCTAGACGTTGAAAATGCAACTAGTGACTCACACAATATTAAATCTGCGAGTAGAGTGTCTGTTTTCATCGGGAAACTATTTTCGGTATTCAAAAGGAAGAAAAGAGAAGATATTGATGCTGACATAGAGGAAGATACTTACAGCGCAAAAAGTGGGCAGAATTTCGAACATGAAGATCAAAATGAGCAATTTGATGTTGTTGATAAAACCACAATAAATACACAATCTTCTAACACTGGTTATTCAGATGGCAACTTTGAGGTAGTCATTCCTGAAGATGAAGTTCAGATCATCGCTAAAGATAATAATAATGAGATGCATTCTCAAGAAGAATTAAATTCTGAAGGACTACAAGTAGGCGCAGATACAATAAACATAGATGAAATGGAAGATTACGATCCTAAGAAGGATTTGTCTTCATTTTCATTCCCAACTATGGAGCTTCTGAAAGTGTATAACAGTGGCAATAGAGCAATTGATATGCAAGAGCAGAACGAAAATAAAGATAAGATTATCAATACACTTAGGAATTATGGTATTGAGATAACATCAATAAAAGCTACGGTTGGACCCACAATCACTCTTTATGAAATTATTCCACAAGCGGGTGTTAGGATATCTCGAATCCGAAATCTTGAAGATGATATTGCATTGAGCTTGTCAGCTCTGGGTATTAGGATAATTGCTCCAATGCCTGGAAAGGGGACAGTGGGAATAGAGGTTCCTAATAAAGATCCACAGATAGTATCTATGCAGTCAGTAATAGCTTCTAGAAAGTTTCAGGAATGTGATTATGAACTCCCTGTAGCATTAGGTAAAACAATTACAAACGAGGTGTTTATATTTGATTTGGCAAAAATGCCTCACCTTTTGGTAGCAGGTGCCACTGGTCAAGGTAAATCTGTAGGGTTAAATGCAATCATTACTTCGTTGCTATACAAAAAGCATCCTTCAGAATTGAAGATGGTTCTTATTGACCCTAAAATGGTTGAGTTTAATATATACTCAACTATAGAGAAACACTATTTGGCAAAGCTTCCGGATCATGATAAAGCAATTATTACGGATGTTTCTAAAGTTACCCAAACACTAAACTCTCTTACTAAAGAGATGGATGACAGGTATGAGTTGCTGATGAGAGCAAAGGTTAGGACAATAAGAGAGTATAATGATAAATTCGTAAAGCGTCGTCTGAATCCCAATAATGGACACCGATATATGCCATATATCGTAGTAGTAATAGATGAGTTTGGAGATTTGATAATGACCGCTGGTAAAGAAATAGAAATGCCCATTGCCAGAATTGCTCAAAAGGCTCGTGCAGTTGGCATGCACATGGTAATTGCCACTCAAAGGCCCACAACTAATATTATAACGGGAACTATTAAAGCAAACTTTCCTGCTCGAATGGCATTCAGAGTTACCTCGCAAATTGACTCGCGTACAATTCTTGACGCTACGGGAGCAAATCAGCTCATTGGTCGTGGTGATATGCTGTTTTCCCAAGGAAGTCATTTGATAAGAATTCAATGTGCTTTTGTTGACACACCCGAAGTTGAAGATATAACTCAATATATTGGAACTCAAAGGGGATATGAGTCTGCTTTCGTATTGCCAGAAGTTTTGTCAAATGAGCCAGAAGGTAAGCAGACAGCTAGCGATGTGAATGAAAGAGATGTATTATTTGAAGAAGCTGCTCGTTTAATTGTAATTCATCAGCAAGGCTCTACATCTTTAATTCAGCGTAAATTTTCTGTAGGATACAATAGGGCGGGTAGATTGATGGATCAACTGGAGTCTTCGGGTGTGGTAGGACCAGCCCAAGGTAGTAAGCCTAGGGATGTTTATGTGCCTGACGAATATACTTTGGAAAAGCTATTAGACTCATTGAGATAATGTCAAAATATCAATCACTTTTTAATCAACTGCGGGGCCAATCCGTGGAATGATGTCTGTTATTCAGCATTTTTTTTGTCTCATTGAGTGAAATAATATTTACAAATAATCTCGTTTTAAAAAAATATGGGCATATTGCATCTGTTATATTTGGTTTCGCTATAAATATCCACTCAATGATGGTTTACAAGTTGACTAATCACCATTACTTCTACTAAAATACGTTCGTCTTTTTGCTATTTATCTGCCGATACTTCTCAATAATGAGTTGCAAAATCATCAATTACAGTAAATTTTATAGAATAATGTTTGTCTTTTATGACTTTTAGCTATCATAGGGCATTTGTTGCGTGTACAGAATGAAATTGTTAATATAAAGAATGAGAAAAATCTTGTTCCTATAGTTGTAATAGTATGTTTAATAATGGGTTGTTTAAATATATTAGATTTTGTCAGCACAACCTGTTCAATAATGCTTGTATATGCGGATGATTAAATGTAAAATGATTTGTCAGATACTTTTATGAGGTACAAATAACGTTATAGAGACATTTTTTTATTATTTATATGATTGATTGTGTGTAAGTTTAAATATATGTATTATCTTTGCCCCCTCAAAAAACGACATATAGAGAGGGGGTTAATTGAATTATTCATAAATAAGAGATACATATACATATAAATTTACATTTTTAGTTTCAGCATCTTGCTTAATTTTAGGAGATTGCTGATGCATTGTATCAAGTCCATTATAATACTGACAACATAGTATTATATGGCAAAGTAAAATATTCAATAATCCACTTTTTAAATAAAACTTATAACAATGATCGTAGTACAAGTTAAAGAGGGCGAAAATATAGAAAGAGCCCTAAGAAGATTCAAACGTAAATATGAAAGAACAGGTATCGTAAAAGAGCTTAGAAAGCGTAAAGCATTTATTAAGCCATCTGTTCAAAAGCGTAAAGATAAACAGCACGCAGTTTATGTTCAACAATTACAAGAAAACGAAGATTAGTTTCTTGTTTTAAAAATATTTTCACTAACTTCGTAATTCAAACCTATAGAATTGCGACTATGTGGAAAGAAAAGTTTTTAAGCTATCTCCGTCATGAGAAGAATTACTCTTCCCATACGGAGATTTCTTATTTTAGAGATCTAGAGCAATTCCAAGAGTATATAGAGCGTGAGATGACTGGTTTTGATCCTTTGTTAATAGATGCTGATGTTGTAAGAAATTGGATGTATGAATTAAACGCTTTAGGGCTAAAGCCTAGGTCGATTAATAGAAAGCTGAGTACAATTCGCTCCTTTTTTCATTATCTTTTAAAGAAAGGAGTAATAAGTAAGAACCCAGCGGTAAATATTAAAGGACTAAAGGCGCCAAAAGAGTTGCCACAATTTGCCACTAATGATGAGTTGTCAAGAATCTTAGAGGATGACTCACTCTTTAGTGATGACTTTGAGGGGCGAAGGGATAGATTTTTGCTAGAGCTGTTTTATTTAACTGGTGCTAGACGATCCGAATTGGTTAACTTAAACGATAGTGATATCAATCATGATAGAAAAGAGTTGCTTATTACAGGTAAAGGGAATAAGCAGAGAATGATTCCACTATCGGATAAGAGTTATGAAAAGCTCACAAATTATATCATAGAAAGGGATAGAGATATTGAAAACAAAAGCCCGGCTTTGTTTGTTAGAATAAATGGAGAGCGGTTGAATGCCCACAATATGTATATCATAATAAACAAGAGTCTTGAAAGCATAACTACAATGGGAAAAAAGAGTCCTCATACACTACGACATTCTTTTGCAACAGAGATGCTTAATAATGGTGCAGAAATTACAGCCGTAAAGCAACTGTTGGGTCATGCAAGTTTGGCTTCAACCGAAATATATACTCACGTAACTTTTGAAGAACTTAAAAAAGTCTATAACAAAGCTCACCCAAGAGCTAAAAATTAGAGGAGGATACAATATGGAATTAAGGATTCAATCTATTAACTTTGAAGCGTCAGAGCAATTGACTGCTTTCATAGAGAAACGAGTTTCTAAACTAGAGAAATTTAACGACAACATTATTGATGGTGAAGTTATCATGAAAGTGATAAAACCAGAAACTTCTAAAAATAAAGAGGCTTCTTTAAAAGTACATCTCAAAAATGGAGAGGCATTTGCAACGAAAGTGGCAAACACATTTGAAGAGGCACTAGATCTATGTTCAGAGGCAATTGAGAAGCAAATCATAAAAACGAAGGAAAAAATTGCAAAATAATTCACTTTTTTCCTTGAAAAGTTTTGGTAGTGTCAAAAATATGCCTACCTTTGCGACCGTTTCCTAGTAATCACTACAAGGTAGTATGTTAACTAGGGAGCGGTTGCAAAACCAGATGCCTCTTTAGCTCAGTTGGCCAGAGCACGTGATTTGTAATCTCGGGGTCGTTGGTTCGAATCCGACAAGAGGCTCAAAGATAACCGAAGTGCGGTTATAATATGATAAGAAATAGTGGAAATAAGGGCAGTTACCAGAGTGGACAAATGGGGCTGACTGTAACTCAGCTGGCTACGCCTTCGGTGGTTCGAATCCATCACTGCCCACCACTTAATGGTTAGATGTTGTCGATTGTGGAGAATACTCTTTTTGAAAAATAGGTATATATTTATCATGCGACATTGTTCTAGTCAAGAATTGCGGAAGTAGCGCAGTTGATAGA
>JAAYFB010000429.1 GCA_012728465.1 Proteiniphilum sp.
GGACAAGAGTACTCAAAATAAAATGCTGTTAAATCATTCACAAATTGGGGTATATTATTAACTATATCAATCATCCCAACGTTGGGGCGACAACAATTTATTTTGGGAATTATAAAACCAACATTGGTTTTTGTTCAATTATTTTCAGAAGTAGTAAAACCAATGTTGGGATAACAATAATTATTTTTGGAAACAACCAAACCATTGTTGGGATGAGAGTAATATATTCTTACAGTTAAGTAATACCAATAGCTTTGTGAGTACTCTGTTTTTATTTACCTTTATCAACTAAATACCTAACAAGTAGCAAAATGAAAATACTATCTGCAAAGCAAATAAAAGAGGTTGACTCTAAAACAATAGCCTATGATGGCATCAGCTCTAAAACTCTTATGACTAGGGCTGTACAGGCAATATATAAGTACTTAAAAGATAATTACCTGCTTCAATCCAAAACAAACATAATTTGTGGTGTAGGCAATAATGGTGGTGATGGCATTGCACTTGCAATAGAGTTATACAATAGTGGCAATGATATTAAGGTGTATGTTATAGAGCACAGCAAAAATTACTCGCCCGATTTTAAACACTTTCTAGAAAAAGCTACTGACCGCAATATAGATATTAAAATGATTACATCTATAGAGCAACTTCCTACCTTCCCTAAAAGTGAAATCATAATTGATGCAATATTTGGCACGGGGCTCAATCGTGAGGTAACGGGGCTAGCACTTGAGGTAATAAACAAACTGAACGTAAACAAAGCACACACCATTAGCATAGATGTGCCTAGTGGATTGATGCTAAATGGACCAACAACAACTGCAATAAAGGCAAATAGAACTATTACTCTTCAAATTCCTAAGCTTGTTCTTTTCTTGCCCGACAATCATAAATATGTTGGCAATCTGGCAATAGTGAATATGGGGCTCAACAATAAAGCTATTAACGAAGCTAATACTTTGCAATATTATATTGACAAAGAGCATATTAAGTCCATAATAAAACCCTTAAACAAATATGCTCACAAAGGCACTCAAGGGCACAGCTTAGTAATTGGCGGTAGCATTGGCAAAATTGGCTCGGTGCACTTAGCATCAAAAGCTGCCCTTAAGTGTGGATGTGGATTGGTGACAGCATATGTGCCCAAATGTGGTACTGTGCCATTACAAACATCATTTCCCGAAGCTATGGTTATTGAAGATATTAATGAGGAGTTTCTATCCAAAATCAACTATTCAATTTCTCCAAATGCTATTGGCATTGGTGTGGGTATGGGCACTAACGATATTACCAAAAATGCTTTTATAGAGTTTATCAAAAATAATAAGTCCCCAATGGTTATAGATGCAGATGCAATTAATATAATATCTGAACATAAAGAAATTCTTGAATTATTACCACAAAACACAATCATTACTCCCCACCCTAAGGAGCTATCAAGACTTGTAGGTGATTGGAGCAATGATTTTGAAAAAATAGAAAAGGTTACCAATATTGCTAAAGCATACAATATTATAGTTGTTATTAAAGGAGCTCACACTTTAATCATTACTTCCGAAGAGTTATACGTAAATAGTAGTGGTACTCCCGCTCTTGCCACAGCAGGAAGTGGTGATGTGCTTACGGGAATTATTACAGGATTGTTAGCACAAGGCTATTCGGCATTGCAAGCAGCAAAAATTGGAGTATATTTGCATGGACTGACTGCCAATATTAGCGCAACTACAATTAATCCAAGAAGCTTCGTAGCATCTGATATTATTGATAATATTGGAAAGGCCTATTTTGATATTGAAGGTGAAGGATAATAATTAGTAAGAAAAATATGACTAAAAAAGAGAGATATAAAAATGTTATAGAATGGTTTGAACAAAATGCTAAATCATCCGAAACAGAACTAGACTACAAAAATAATTACCAGTTGATGATTGCCGTTATATTATCGGCCCAATGCACCGACAAAAGGGTTAATTTAATAACTCCTAAACTGTTTGAAGATTTTCCCATACCCGAAGTTTTGGCTGCATCATCGTCTGACGAGGTTTTTGAATATATCAAAACCTGCTCATATCCTAACAATAAGGCAAAGAGCTTGGTGGGTATGGCTCAAAAATTAATTAATGATTACGAAGGAGAAGTGCCATCTACTTTTGATGAGTTAATAACTATTCCGGGCGTAGGACGAAAAACAGCTAATGTTATTCTATCAGTAGCTTTTGACAAACCAGCTATGGCAGTTGACACCCACGTGTTTAGAGTTGCAAATAGAATAGGACTTAC
>JAAYFB010000430.1 GCA_012728465.1 Proteiniphilum sp.
GCTAAAGGGTGGTGGTGACATCATTCCGTAGATAAATGACAAACACCTTGCGTTTTGGTTAGTCTTGTACAAATTGAAACAGATGCAAGAGTACAGAACCCGGCTTATAGACCTACTACTTTTTTATTAAATAATATTACTATGACTGATGATAGTAGAAAGAAAAAGCGCATTTATGATGAAGATAAGGAGAAGCCTAACTTCATACAGCGTATTCAAATGAAGATAAGGGAGTGGATACATTTTCTAACCTATGATATCTGGCGCCTTAATCCTGAAAACTTCTCGGGTAAGAAAAACTTTTTTCACAATACTCTTAAAGTAATAATGCTCACTGTGCGTGGAGTGCAGGAGCAGGATCTTAGTTCTAGTTCACGTTCGCTTACTTATCGCACCATTTTGTCAATAGTGCCAATGCTTGCTGTAATATTTGCTATTGCACGTGGCTTTGGATTTGAAAATATTGTGCAAAGTCAAATATTTGAGTTTTTTAATAGTGAGGTTGAGGTTTCGGCACCAGTTTCGATGGAGCCTATAGTTACAGATAGCATTTATGGCATAGAGAATGACCTGATCTCTTCATTACCCCCAATGGCTAGTTCAAGCTCTATTCCCAGTTCGGAAGACTTGATAAAAGATACTACTTCATTCACTCTTGAAACATTAATTGATTTTGTAAATAACTCACTTGAACATGCCAAGGGTGGCGTTTTTGCTGGAATAGGTGTGGTGTTATTATTATATACCATCGTGCTTTTGTTTTCTGATATCGAGAATAGCTTCAATAGAATATGGGGTATAAAGAAAGGCCGTCCCATACAGCGGCGAGTAATTGATTACTTCGCTTTGATGCTGTTGTTGCCAATATTTGTAGTGCTCAATTATAGTATTACTGTCATTTTGCAGGCTTCAACAGACTCACTTGATCAGTTTACTCACATTATCACACCTCTTATGGGGCAGTTAATAAATATGCTTCCATTCTTAGTGATGATAATATCGATGACGCTATTGTATAAGTTTATGCCCAATTTGAAGGTGAAGTTTATGAGTGCCCTAGCAGGTGGTATAGTAGGGGGTATTGCATTACAGGTGTTTCAGATTTTCTATCTAGAGGGACAATTATGGATTTCGAAATATAATGCAATATATGGGGCTTTTGCTGCACTTCCTCTTTTGCTTTTGTGGGTGCAATTATCTTGGTTTATTGTGCTTATAGGTGCGGAAATATCATTTGCAACGCAAAATGTTCAACAATTTTCATTTGACAGAGAAACAAAAAATATAACCCGTAGATATCGTGACTTCTTCACTATAATTATTTCGTCAGTTATTGTCAAGAGGTTTGCACAAGCTCGCTCTCCACTTACAGCATCACAGTTGTCAATGAAGTGCAAAGTTCCAATAAAGCTTACTATTGAGATATTAGATGAATTGATAAAACTTGACATGATTTTACCTACACCCAAGCTAGATGATGATCGTGTTATGGCTTATCAGCCAGCATTCGACGTTAATCAAATGTCAGTAGGAAGTCTTTTAGATTTGCTTGATAGAAATGGGACAGAGGATTTTAATGTTGACGATAAGGGTGAGTTTACGCCACATTGGGATGCACTTATGGAATCAAGAATGAGCTCGTATGAGAAGTCTAAAGATGTAATGCTGATGGATTTATAGTTAGATGTTAGCAAATAGATAACAGCCAACATTTATTTCAGTAGCTTTTCACCAGATCTAGCTCCTTTGTGCTATAATGTCTTGCTATGGTTCCTAGACTTCTAGAGTCTGTGCCACACATCTTGTCTAATAAACTCCAAAACCTATCACTGTGGTTCATCTCGATGGTGTGAGCCAATTCGTGTAGTATAACGTAGTCTATAAGTTGCTCTGGTAGCATCATGAGATAGTAGGATAGGTTTATACATTTTTTACTTGAGCAGCTTCCCCATCGTCCTTTACTGCTACTTATTTTTATGCCGTTTACTTCTAATTTGAAATGAGTAAAGTGATGTATTGTTTTAGAAATTAAGAATTTATGTGCTTCTTTATATAGAACATTATTAATAAGGTAGTTTATATTTTTTTGAACAGTTGGTTTGAGCATATCTTTTTTAGATGATACATATATTATTGTATCTTCTCCGTAAGTTAGACATTTGTATGGCTCCGATTGATCTATTACCTGAATTTTTATTTTAGTTGTAGCAGTATCTATAACAGTTCCATCCTCAATAAGCATAACAGCTTGACTTCTATTTAGCTTTAGCAATTGAGGTCGCATTTCATCAATAATCTTAGTTATTTGTTCAGCGTTTATTCCCGAAGGAAAAGTTATTACGAATTGTCCATTTTGAAACCTAGCTATTACTTTTTTTGCTCTAGCGTTGTATCGTGTAGTTATTAATCCCAGCTCTTTATCTTGAAATTGCATTACTTTTTGTTGTGCTAATATTTGTGAGTGCAAAATAAGTGAAAGAATACTAGAAAAGCAATGTATTTATAATCAAATAATGGAAATGATGGATATCATGAGTTAAATCAATATTGAATAACTAGCCAATTTCCTTACCTTTGTTGTCAATTTTAAAATAGGTATGCAAACTATAGAACTACTCTCACCAGCTAAAAATTTGGAAACTGGCATAGCAGCTATCAATCATGGTGCTGATGCTGTATATATTGGTGCTCCAATGTTTAGTGCACGCGCAGCTGCTGGAAATAGTCTTCAAGATATTGAAGAACTAGCTAGGTATGCACATAAATATCGCAGCAAGGTGCTGGTGGCTTTAAATACTATACTTACTGATGAACAGTTGCCTGTCGCCGAAAAGCTGATTAAACAAATATATGAAGCGGGTGCAGATGCTCTCATTGTTCAAGATATGGGAGTGTTGATGCTAGATATTCCTCCAATTGCATTGCATGCTAGCACACAAACGGATAACAGAACGGTAGAGAAGGTTAAGTTTTTGCAAGATGCAGGTTTCTCAAGAGTTGTTTTAGCTCGTGAGCTAACGCTGAAGCAGGTGAAAAGAATAAAGCAACAAACTGATGTGGAGCTTGAGTACTTTATTCATGGTGCATTGTGTGTTAGCTATAGTGGACAGTGCTACATAAGCCAAGCTATGACTGGCAGAAGTGCCAATCGTGGTGAGTGTGCACAATATTGCAGATTGCCATACACTCTTACAGATGCTAGCGGAAAGGAGTTGGTCAGAAATAAACATCTTCTTTCATTAAAAGATTTAGATATGTCGGAGCATCTCGAGGATATTATGAATGCTGGTGTGTCAACTTTTAAGATAGAGGGAAGACTCAAGAGCATAGATTATGTGAAAAATATAACATCTCTATATCGCCAGAAGATAGATGCGATTCTAGAAGGTAGGCCTGATGTTAAGAGATCATCGTTAGGTAATACAAAGATATTCTTTACACCAAATCCCGAAAAATCATTCCGTAGAAATGCTACTGATTATTTTATTGGTGGCAGAAAATGGAATGTAAAGCAAGAGGATAGGGGAGAGGACTTTGGTTTATCACAATTGGACACTCCTAAGTCATTGGGCGAAAAGTTGGGTAAACTTGTTGGTGCTAGTCGTAATTACATAGATATTGCTACTGCAATTGACATAAACAATGGAGATGGATTGTGCTTTGTTGACGCATCTGGTCAGCTGACAGGATTTAGAGTGAATAGTGCAGACAGGCTTAATGATTTTAGAGTGAGAGTGTATCCTGCTGATAAAGTTAACTTTGCAAAAGATGCAGTAGTATATCGTAACCAAGACCATGAGTTTAATAAAACACTTGCTGGTAAAACATCCGAACGTAAGATACCCATTGATATTCAGTTTGCTGAGATAGATGCAGGATTCTCAATTACTATGACTGACGATGAGGGAATATCTGTAAGTTTATCATTTGATGCTGATAAGCAACCAGCAAAAAATAGCGAGGTAGCACAAAGAAATATAGTTAATCAACTGTCGAAACTAGGAAATACAATTTATGAGGCGACTGGGGTGGAGGTATCTACTAGGAGTGATTGGTTTATACCCTCTTCGCAGCTTAATGATTGGCGACGAATAGTGATAGAAAAGCTAGATGAAATTAGAGAGAAAGAGTATAAACGTCCACATAGAAGGGAGCAGAAAGAAGGTCTCAAATTCCCAGAAACACATTTGTCATACTTAGGTAATGTGATAAATGCTAAAGCTGAAGCTTTCTATAAGCAGTTTGGTGTAGAGGAGGTGTTGCCCGGTTTTGAGGCAAAAGCTGGTCAAGATGTTCCATTGATGTATTGTAAGTATTGCATCAAGCATGCTATGGGTTGGTGTCCTCGTGAGGGACATGAAGCACATTTCGAAGAGCCATTGTTTATTCAGCACAAGGATGAAAAGTTTAAGCTCGAATTTGATTGTAAAAAGTGTGAGATGCTAGTTCATAAAGCATAAAATATTATTTTGTTATATTCATGCATGGTATAACTAATATTAGTGCCATGAGTATAAAATCAACTCAACATATATCTAAAATCATCCTAACTTCTACATATTTCCTATTTATTGGTGATAAATAGTAATTAATTTGCTTTTTAAGATATCAAATTGTGAGTATATGTTATGTTTTAATATCTTTACGGTTTAAATAGCTCTATTCTGAAATAAAATGTATTTTGGTGGAGCTATTTTCTGAATATTTAAAATAATACATAACTTCTGAAATGAGCAAATTTAAAATTAAGACTCTGAATGGTATCTCAAGTAATGGTTTGGATAGGTTTGGAGAGAATTATGATGTTGATAGTCAAATGAACAATCCAGATGCTATCGTTTTGAGGAGTGCTTCACTACACGAAATGGAATTTGAGCCCACATTACACAGTATAGCTCGAGCTGGTGCAGGTGTAAATAATATTCCGATTGATAGATGTACGGAACAGGGTATTGTTGTTTTTAATACTCCTGGTGCAAATGCTAATGCTGTAAAGGAACTGGCTGTAGCTTCATTATTATTGTCTTCACGCAAAATAATCGAAGGGGTTAATTGGGTTCGCACTCTGCAAGGCAATGATATTTCGAAGGATGTCGAGAAAGGCAAATCACAATTTGTGGGTCCCGAAGTAAGGGGTAAAAGACTTGGAGTAATTGGTCTGGGAGCTATTGGTGTGATGGTTGCAAATGCTGCGGTAAATATGGATATGAAAGTTTATGGCTACGATCCGTATATCTCTGTTGAGCATGCTTGGGGATTATCACGTGCTGTTAAGAAGGCTGATGATTTAGATAAGCTATTTAGTAAATGTGATTATGTTACCCTTCATATTCCTTTGACGGACAATACTAAAGGCTTTATTAATAAAGAATCTATTGAAAAAATGCCTAAGGGAGTGAGGATTATTAATCTATCACGTGGCGGATTGGTAAATAATGATGATTTGATAAAGGCGTTGGAATCGGGGCAAGTGAGCACTTATGTAACCGATTTCCCCGATGCAAAGCTTATAAATGTGGATGGTGTGATTCCTATTCCTCATCTTGGTGCATCCACTCCCGAGAGTGAAGACAATTGTGCAATAATGGCTGTGCTTCAAACTAAAGACTTTTTGGAAAATGGTAATATTAAGAATTCAGTAAATTTTCCCTCTTGCGATTTAGGTATAAGAATGGCAAAGCATAGACTAACTATTGCACATCGAAACATACCCAAAATGCTAGGACAAATATCTGGAGTTCTTTCGGAGCAAGGTACTAATATTTCTAATATGATAAATCGTAGCTATGGTGATTATGCCTACACAATGGTTGACTTAGAAACTGAAATTACTGATGAGAATGTAGATAAAATTAAAAACATTGTTGGTGTGATTAGGGTTAGGGTGTTGTAAGACTATAATATTATTTTTAATATTTATATGGGGGCATAGCATATGTTTTGCTCCCATTGTATTTTTTTATCTTGAAATAATTGCAATAAGCCGTTTTCTTAATTAAACCTCTTCTTAACAAAATTATCATACTACTAAATATAAATTAAAACACATGAGGTCATGAAAAAGCTAATAATAATATTCATACTTTGTTTGCCATTGGTGCTTGATGTTGGATTATTTGCACAGAATAACGGTAGAGATAGAAGATACCGCAAAGAGGAAGTAAATGTTTCGAAGAATGATAATTTGTTGGGTGGTGGTTATGTTAAAGATCACTGGTCGGTTTACTATAATGGTCGTGAGCTAAAGGGAGCATCGGCTTCATCTTTTGTTTATCTAGGTGGAGGGTATGCCAAAGATAGTTGGACTGTTTTTTATCGTGGCGATAAGTTGAGGGATGCCTCAGCATCATCATTCAGTTATAATGAAGAGGAAGGTTTGGCTAGAGATAGCTGGAGCGTGTTTAGACGTGGTGAAAAGCTAAAGAATATATCTGCATCGTCATATCAGAATTTAGGTGGAGATTATGCAAAGGACAGTTGGTCAGTATTGTATAAAGGCCGAAAGATAGATGGTGCTTCATCATCATCTTTCGAAACTATTGGTGGAGGTTATGCCAAAGATAGTTGGAGTGTATATTATAGGGGCAATAAGGTGGATAAAGCATCGTCTAGTTCATTTATATATTTGGGTGATGGGTATGCTAAAGATAATTGGAGTATGTACTTTCGTGGTAGAAAGCTAAATAGATAAGGGCATCACGTTATGTAATGCCCTTATTGATTGTTATATATGATTCAGTACTATACTATTTATAAATAGCTTTCTTCCCTGCTAGAAGAGTATTCTTCATCAATGAAACTATAGTCATTGGTCCAACTCCTCCAGGAACTGGGGTTATATAACTGCACTTGGGTGCTACCTCATCAAAAGCAACATCGCCAGTGAGTTTAAAACCCGATTTTCGTTCAGCATTAGGTACACGAGTAGTGCCTACATCAATTACCACTGCACCTTCTTTTACCATATCTCCTTTCAAGAATTCTGGCACTCCTAGAGCTGCAATAATAATATCTGCTTCGAGACAAATTTCCTTAATATTCTTTGTGCGGCTGTGACATACGGTAACAGTGCAATCTCCAGGATATCCTTTTTGCATAAGTAGGCTAGCTACTGGTTTGCCTACAATATTGCTTCTTCCTAACACTACACAGTGCTTTCCGCTAGTTTCAATTTCGTATCGCTTTAGTAGCTCTACAATTCCAGAAGGAGTTGCTGATAAGAAACATGGCATACCCAGTGACATACGACCAACATTGACGGGATGAAATCCATCTACATCTTTGCGATAATCTATTGCTTCAATTATTTTGTCTTCCGAAATATGTTTTGGGAGTGGCAGTTGTACGATAAATCCATCTACATCGCTATCTTTGTTTAATTTATCGACGCAAGCTAGTAGTTCCTCTTCAGTTATGTCATTGTCATAACGAATTAGGGTAGATTTGAACCCTACCTCTTCGCAAGTACGTACTTTATTAGCTACATATGTCTCGCTGCCTCCGTCAGTTCCCACTAATACGGCTACCAAATGTGGTGTCTTTCCTCCAGCAGCTTTGATTTCTGCTACTTCTTGTGCAATCTCTGCTTTTATTTGTGCAGATATGGCCTTTCCATCTATTAACTTCATGTCTTACCTGTTTTTATTATTAATGATTCAAAGTATATAATATTCAATATGGTTTAACAATGCTCTAGTTTACAATATTGTCTATAAACCTTTCGCATAAATATGTTTTGTATGAGATATAATGTCCGTTTCCAATATAATAATGAAAACGGACATTATAAATATGCTTTAATATTATCTTTTTTTCTTACGTCCTCCACCTCTGCCAGCTCTAACTCCTTTCATCATGGCTTTTCCGCCACCAGTAGTCATCATGTGCATCATTTTGCGAGTCTCGTCAAATTGCTTAATTAGCTTGTTGACTTCTTGGACCTCTGTGCCGCTACCTTTGGCAATACGTGCTCGACGGCTACCGTTTAATAGCTCGGGTTTTTCTCTTTCGGCAGGTGTCATTGAGTATATGATTGCTTCAATGCTTTTGAATGCGTCGTCATCAATGTCAAGATCTTTGATTTGCTTGCCAATACCAGGAATCATCGATGCAAGTTCTTTTAGGTTACCCATCTTTTTAACTTGCTGTATTTGTGCAATGAAGTCGTTGAAATCGAATTGATTTTTTGCAATTCTCTTTTGCAAACGGCGAGCTTCATCTTCGTCGTATTGCTCTTGTGCTCTTTCTACTAACGAAACAATGTCACCCATACCAAGGATACGGTCTGCCATACGTTCGGGGTGGAATACGTCAAGTGCATCTAGCTTTTCTCCAGTACCAACAAATTTAATGGGTTTGTCAACAACAGAACGAATTGATAAAGCTGCTCCACCACGTGTGTCACCATCAAGCTTAGTAAGCACCACGCCATCAAAGTTGAGTCTATCATTAAACTCTTTTGCAGTGTTCACAGCATCTTGTCCAGTCATTGCATCAACAACGAAGAGAATTTCATTAGGATTAACAGCATCTTTAATGGCTGTAATCTCATTCATTAAAACTTCGTCAATAGCAAGACGACCAGCAGTATCTATTATTACAAGGTCTTTGCCAGTTTGTTTTGCTTGTTTGATTGCGTTTTTGGCAATCTCGACAGGATTTTTGTTCTCTTCTTCAAAATATACAGGAACACCTATTTGTTCACCTAATATTTTTAATTGCTCAATAGCTGCAGGACGATATACGTCGCCAGCCACTAGAAGTGGATGCTTGCCCCTCTTGCTCTTAAGCATATTTGCTAGTTTGCCAGAGAAAGTTGTCTTACCCGAACCTTGAAGACCTGACATAAGTATTACTGTGGGTTTGCCAGTAATATCTATATCTGCAGCTGTTCCTCCCATCAATGCAGCCAATTCGTCATGTACTATTTTTACCATCAACTCGTGTGGCTTGACAGCTGTTAGTACATTCTGACCAAGAGCTTTTTGTTTTACATTTTCTGTAAACTCTTTTGCTGTCTTGTAGTTAACGTCGGCATCTAAGAGTGCACGTCTTACGTCTTTTAGTGTTTCTGCAACGTTGATTTCGGTGATTCTTCCTTCACCTTTTAGTATCTTAAACGACCTTTCAAGTCTATCACTTAAATTTTCAAACATAATGTATTGAGTTGCGTATTTTTAATTTTGAAGCAAAGATAATTAAAATGCTCTAATTGAGCAATAATGTAGTATTCGGAGTGATTAATTATGATTTTTAGATATGA
>JAAYFB010000431.1 GCA_012728465.1 Proteiniphilum sp.
AATCAGTTGGCAGCTGAACAGATAAAGGAAGACCCAGACACATGCCCAATGTGTGGGGGAAGATTAATCCATAGTGGTGGTTGTGCTGAATGTCAAGACTGTGGATATAGTCCATGCTCAATATAGGTAAAACAGTTGTTGCAGTTGGTATGATAATCGACTGCAACAATTTATTTTAATCACATTCGTGTGTAAAACTAAAATAGGAGTGAATTTATTATGAACAAAAGTAAAGACTTAATAATGATTATATTTATTATATTTTCCTTAATAACAATGTTGAGTGCAATTAAATTGAAACACGAAAAAGAAGAAATAACGAAACAAAAAGCAGAACTGGAAATCATAATACAAGATTTGCAGAATGACAAGGCAGACTTAAAAAACACTATTTTGAAATTACAGGAAGAAGTACAATCTCTAGAAAAAGATAAACAAGAATTAGCTAAAAAAGAAAAGGAAAGAATGGTGGTTTCTCCTACAAGAGGGCAAAGTAGTCGCACTAATATATTTACGGCTACAGCCTATGACCTTTCATTTGCAAGCTGCGGCAAAGAACCTTCACATCCTCAATACGGAATTAGTGCAAGTGGAGTGGATCTAAAGGGAAAGAGTCTTGATGATAAATTTATAGCTGTAGATCCTAAGATAATAGAATTAGGTAGTGTAGTACATATAGAATTCTTTGAACCATATCAACATCTAACAGGATATTACACTGCGGTTGATACCGGCGGCGCCATTAAAGGAAATAGAGTAGATATATTCTTTGGGAGTGGAGACGTAAGTCAGGAAGTCAAAAATTTCGGCAGAAGACAAGTTAAAATTACATATTGATAAAAATGAGCATAAAAAAAAACCCTAAGACAATCAGTCTTAGGGTTTTTTATTACATCGCTTTAATGGAGGTTCATTTAATTTGTAGGCGGCAGTTGTGATACAGCTATTCTTATTATACCTTCGATTACCTCTTCAGGTAGCTCTAAATCAAATTCAGTTAATAATTCTCTAAACACTTTGTCTACTGCTATATAGTGTTTTTCATCAGATGCAAGACTTAATTCCTCTAAACCTTTGACTATTTCTAATGCAATGGCGGCTATAGCTTTAATTTTATCTTCCCTAAAAGCATAGCCTGACACCAATAGGAAAAGCTTTATCTCCTCATAGAACTCTATGTTGTTTTTCTTCAAATATGGTTTTACAAACCTTACAAAAATTACTACACCTACAGCTATAAGTAAAGCGTATATAATATTAAAATCTAATCCCATAATCTACACCCTTTCTTTATAATTTTCTTTACTATCCACTTCCTTGTCTATCTCTTTCTTTTTAATGCCAGACAAAAACCACAATTCAGATACCGTAAAAGAGAACCATGCACCTATAAGCACCACTGGTTCACTCCCTATTTTTATAAATGCGTATAGTGTCGCTGCTGCAAATATAGTATTAAGCAATATGACGAGGAACACAATAAATTTTGAGTATTTAACCTTTTGCTTTTTATCTTTTTTCATACAAGCACCTACTTAGAAATTCTATCTATGATAGACCAGAATAACCACTGTGGTACATTGTCACCTAGAGTTTTCTTCCAATCTTCAGGGGAGTTTACAACTGGATTGCCGAAGTTGTCTTTTTTCTTGTTAAGACTGTCTAATGCTTTTTTACCCATTTCTTCTTGCCATTTTTGTAATGTCATAGTTGTCATCTCCTCACCTTTTAAATTATCTAGCTCTATTTGTACCATGTTCAGAAACCTCTGCCATCCCATATCCAATGTCCTATGTGGGCAGTATTTCCCTGAGAAGTCCTGATGCTTCTTTACTTTATCAATTCCCCAGTTTTTCTCTTTTAATTTGCTGGCTATGAACTTCGCTGCTAACTTTTCGGCTTCTATAAATCGTTGTCCACCAGATTTTGAATAGCAAATTTCAACAGATAACCCTTTTCTATTGCCTTTGCCGTTTCCACCATCCCCTGCATGAAAAGCATTTCTGTTTTCGGGGATGCCCTGGATTATTTCTTTATTATCTATAGCATAATGAAATGATGTTGAGGAATTGTTGTTTATCATGTATTGAACTTCATTTCTAGCACTAGCATCATTGGCGGTATTATGCACTACTATAAATTCTGCGTCCATTGGATAAGGACACTTTATACTATATTTATTTGCAGGTACTAAATTTTGAACTACCTTCACAATATCACCTCAATCCTTTTATTAATTCAATGATTCCGTACAATATACCAGCAGGAAATAAAAATTTCAATATAATATTCTTAGCTACTACAACTATATCAATTTTCCCTTTTTCGTTATTCACATCAACCTTATCTTCGACCTTATTAATCCGACTTCCCAAAGATTGAAGTTCTTCATTTGTTTTTCGTTGTCCTTCGGTCAATTCGGTTAAGTTTATATTAATCTTTTCTATTACCTCTTGTTGCCTGTCCATTCTTTCGTCTTGCCTTTGATTATGCTCGACTACATTAGCCATTAGTTGTGATTGTAAGGCATAACTCTTATCTAAACTGTATAGAAACTTTTTTATATCTTCCATATCATCAACCTTCTTGAATAGAGTTTTAATTTGTTCGGCATGTCTGTCGCAAGGAAGCCTGCTCTCCATAATAAATCCCCTACTTTCTGTTAAAATTTATGTGACAATTTTTATAATTTTCATATATACTATAATTAGTTTTCATATATCAAAATGGATTTATTTCTGTTTGGACATATGTCTAAAAGGGAGGTATAAAAGCCTCCCTTTTAATTTTTTACATAAAAAATACATCTTCCTAGGTGTTATTGTTGTTCTTCTTCTATTTTCTGCCTTATCAATTCTATCATGTCATCTTCATCACAAATAAATGGCATTTCTTCCTTCTTAAATCTGAACAATTGCTCTTCTCCATCAACCAAAGCTGTAATACGCCTACCGTTATAATGTTCTTCTACAGCCCTTGTTGGTTGACCTATTTGTGGGTTTTTAAATTGAATACTGCTTGACTTAATAATAATATTCATTATATAACTACCTCCTTAATTTCTTCAATCTCAATAATCTCATCTACGCTAAATGCGTAGGTTTCTCCTGTCCAGCTCTCACCTATCTCACGTTCTACACCTTTGATACTCCACTCTTGGACGGTTGGGTGGTCGTCATTTCTAGTGCCTATTACTAAAACATTGTATTCACCCTCGAATTGGCAGTGGATTTCTAGTTGTTCTGTTTCTCGGTTTAATTCTCCATAACCATTGCCAAAGTGTCCTTGTGGAGTAACAAATATTTGAACGTCTTTATTCAAGTATATAAAATAATCGGGTAAATCTATAAGGACTTTATCATTATCTTTTGTCGCCAATACTTTGTATCTATATAATGTATCACCTGCTGTTGGGCTTTCTACTGCCCCATGTCTAATTCTATGGGTTGCTTTTTTATCAGGGCGAGGATGTGGTATCTCGAAGTTTTTAGTGCCTGATACTGTGAAGGAGCCGGGGACTATCCATTTTGATGTTTTAAAAGACCCGGTACCACCTAATATTCCTTCGTTATAATTCTCTGCCAAGGCGCCATTACCTAGGGCAACAGCGTAAGCCTTTCCTGCCGAGGCATCCTGACCTAGGGCAACAGCGGAAGCATCTGCATAGGCATACATACCTAGAGCAACAGAATAATTCCCTGCCTCGGCATCCGAACCTAGGGCAACAGCGGAAGCCTCTGCCGAGGTAGCCCAACCTAGGGCAATAGAGCTAGTCCCTGCCGAGGTATTCCGACCTAGGACAACAGAGTTAGTCCCTGCCGAGGCGCCCAAGCCTAGAGCAACAGCGTAGGCCTCTGCCGAGGCATTCTGCCCTAAAGCAACAGAGAGATTCCCTGCCGAGGCATTCCCCCCTAGGGCTAATTTCGAACTCGCCAGCTCTGGAATATCTGACACATTAATCGTAATATCGCTAGTCAACGCTTTATTATTTACTCTCCTGCTCGTAGGTACTGCCCCCACATCACTTGCTGACAGTATGACTTCCCCAGTCTTACCATTTACACTATCTACATTCCCTCCTATAAGTTCCCAACCGACGTTTCTAGCACCAATTATTTTACTGCCTTTCTTAATGTATACTTTATTGTTTAAAATATCTAAGCATAAAGCTCCATAGATTCCATATATCTTACCCTCTGGACTACCCTCTGAATAAAGAGATATATGTTTTTTTATTTGCCAATCTCTCCATTTATTATTGCCAAAGCCATAAACTCTATGGAAAGTAAACAAATGAGAGCCAATTATATCTGTATAATGTGCATACACATATACATTTTGTATCATAGAAAACGACCGTTGTTTAATTGTTTCAATAACTATTCTAAATGGTATTGTTGATTCATCATCTACACCTAATATATTGGCAATTTCAGCTCTCCATGCGTTATAATATTCATTACTTGATGAAACGGTTGGTATATAAATATTTGTTCCAATATTAAATTTATCTTCTTCATCATGTGGTAGTATTGCTATGCCGTAATAATAATCAGTTTTGTTTGCACCTTCTTCTATTCCATCTAATTTAATTTTATCTTCTTTTATCATATGACCATCTTGTTCTTGTGTCGCCTTTTCTGCCTTATGTGCAACTAATTCTTGTTGTAAGCCTGAAATGTTATCGGCATTATCTTGATTTTTTTGTTTTTCTTCATCGGTATAATCGTTAGTAGACAATCCTTTACCTGATACTTTGTCTACTTTGCCAGCTAATTTAGTATCAATTTCTGTTTCAGTATAATATCTATCATCATGATTTGCAGGGTGTGTATATACATTTACTTCAGTTCCATTTATTTTAATATTCCCATTAATTGTACTGCTTTCAACCTTAGTAGCATCAATTCTTGCATGAGCGCTTTGGCTATGGTCATACGCAATCTTACCTCTATCACCTCTATACGCAGTAGAAGATGTTTCACCTAAAGCAATAGAAGGGGATATTTCCACATACCCTGTACCACTCCATCTATACGTTAAATTTGTATTTGTTGCTACATATATTTTTCCAGTTTCTCCAGTTGTAGGAAAAGCAGATAAACTAGAAAACTCTAATACATCATCCACATAAGAAGGTAATTGACTTATAGGAACTTTTCCACTAGAGTCTAATTCTGCTATTCCATTAGCCTTACCTTTTTCTGTAATACTTATTTTTTTATTTAATTCAGTATCAGTATATGTTTTTTGTGCATAATAACTAGGTAATTGTCCACCTAATTTATTACTATCATTTGCTTTATCAATTATTCCATCTCCATCAGCATCAAATTCTGCTTTTGTCATATCACCTATACCAATATCTTGACCATTATATTTTAATTTCCCATTTACATCAGATAGCCCATCTAATATATCTTTATTATTGTGATTATGTTGGTCTTGTTTAAGGGAATTGACATCTGTTATCACTTGTTCAAAGTCTGTCCCCTCAATAATTGTGTTAAGTTCTTCCTTTAATGTATTCCCTTCTATAATACTACCATCTAATGCCGTCTTAGTCATATTTGCTGTAGATATACTATTGTCTAAATTTGTTTTAGCTGTAATAGAATTACTTATACTTGTATCTAAGTTGGTCTTAGAAGTCCCTGCAATATCAATAGAAGAATTAAGTGCAGTATTTGTATCAGTAGCTTGTTTTATTGTACCTGTTGTTGGATTAGACAATATATCGTTAATTGTATTTGCATTAGCTATTGATGTGTCAAGTTCTGTTTTTGTAGTATTTGCAGTAGATATGCTACTATCAAGTTCAACTTTTTTATCATCAGCATTATTAATTGTAGTTTCAAGATTTGTTTTTGCAGTATCAGCACCGCTAATTAATGGAGGTAAATCCATCTTTAATTGATTTCCAATGGTTATATTAGTATCTAAATTATTTTTTAAAGTAGTGCCAATAGTTATACTTTCATCCAAATTAGTTTTTAGTGTATTCCCGCTTAATATAGAAGAGTCTAAATTTGACTTTAATGTGGTAGCATCTTCAATACTAGTATCTAAATTTGATTTTGATGTATTTGCATTAGCTATTGAAGCATCAAGATTTGATTTTGATGTATTGGAGGTTGATATACTTTCATCTAACTGTGCTTTCTTAGTTGTAGCTGTGCTTATACTGTTGTCAAGATTAATCTTAGTTGTATTTCCAAGAGATGTACTTGCATCTAATGCTGTTTTTGTAGTTTTCCCTAATTCAATAGAGTTATTTAAATCATTAATTGTTTCTATTACTGAATCTATATTGTCTACCACATCGCCTAGTGTTTGCGTAACTTCTCCGAAATCGTTTATTTTAGTCCAGATGCGTGAACTTGGTATATAGTACATTCCACGACTATAGTATCTACTGATTGTTATCCATTGACCATCAAGGCTTTCGTGGACAAAAACAACACCAGTGCCATTTCTGTATGCTACCTTAAACTGATTTGGTTCAGTTATTTTATCATTTATATCTATTTCTACAAACCCATCTATGAACACTCTATATTGTTCATCTGGTAATCCTTCTAGCACAATTTTATTTCCAATTACTTGTTTAGTCTCATTCTGTACAGGTATTGATATTTTTTGTCCATCATCATCCAGTTCCCAAACAGTTATCGTGCTATCTCCATAAGCATTTATTATGCTCATACTTTATCACCTGCTTTCTTGCTTTTTGAAACAAAAGAGGAAACACAGCTAAATAACCATATTTCCTCTAACTTTACTAAATATTTCCACACCTTAGTGTTTTCAATGGTGCAGACCTTGACTTCACGATAAAATGTCGATTTTATTTGGTTATTTGTTCAGCTTGTGACAATACCTCTATTCTTCTCCTCGCGATTTTAATACTTACTTCCTCGTGATATTTTTCAGGCACTTGCACTAATTCTAGCAAATCCGATATTTCTTTTACACCATCGTCTTGTGCCATACACAGCACGTACCACGCATCAATTAATTTTAAATCTATAACGTTCA
>JAAYFB010000076.1 GCA_012728465.1 Proteiniphilum sp.
CATGAAGAAGCAGCCAAACATTTTGGATGGCTCTGCTATAATAACTGGTGTATTATTAGCATTCAATGTGCCTTCAAACTTGCCCATTTGGATATTAGCATTAGGTGCATTGTTTGCAATAGGAGTTGTTAAACTCGCTTTCGGTGGATTAGGAAATAACATCTTCAACCCTGCCATTGCGGGTAGGATATTCTTACTTATTTCATTTCCTGCACAAATGACCACTTGGCCTACTCCTGCAGTGGGAATTGCTACTGATGCTGTTACATCGGCAACTGTGTTGTCAAACTTAACTTTTAATCCAGAAGCAGTAACTTCAATTAATAACATGCTCTTCGGTTTCGAAGGAGGGTCACTAGGAGAAGTTAGTGCCTTAGCCCTATTGCTTGGACTAGGATATTTGCTCTGGAAAAAGATAATAACTTGGCACATTCCAGTATCTATTATTGTGACTGTGGCATTGTTTACTGGTGCAATATATATCTTTAACCCAGAGCCATTATACAATCCAATCATTCATCTATTTTCGGGTGGATTGATGCTTGGAGCTATATTTATGGCAACTGACTACGTAACTTCTCCAATGACAAAAAGGGGAATGCTAATATACGGAGTAAGCATCGGAGTAATGACAGTGGCTATAAGACTATGGGGATCGTACCCTGAAGGCATTTCATTTGCAATTCTGTTTATGAATGCACTAACACCAATAATAAACAACTACACTAAACCTAAACGTTTCGGGGAGGTAATCAAAAATGGCTAAATTAAAATCTACATTTAAGAATATGTTCCTCTCGCTACTTACCATTTGTTTGGTAGTGGCAGTGCTATTGGCTCAAGTGAACAAACTAACAACAGGCCCAATCGCTGAGGCAAAAGCTAAAAAGCTTGAAGATGCAATTAAAGAGGTAGTTCCCGATTTTGACAACAACCCTGTGGCTGATGCTTATCTAATGCCAACGGGCAATGGAGATTCCCTTCTAGTATATCCAGCACTCAAAAATAATGAGATTGTTGGGTATGCAGTAAACAGCAATTCAAACAATGGATTTAGTGGCAGAATAGATATTATGGTGGGATTTGATACCCAAAGCAAGGTAATTAACTATGCTGTTCTTTCGCATGCAGAAACTCCAGGACTTGGCTCAAAAATGGGTGAATGGTTTAAGAATAATGATAAACCCAAACAGTCAATAATTGGCAAAGATTTATCTAAAAGACAACTTCATGTTTCTAGCGATGGTGGCGATATTGATGCAATAACTGCATCTACTATCACTTCACGTGCTTTTCTGGAAGCAGTAAATAAAGCTTATGCTGCGTATATGAATAGTGATGCTGAAACAAGCGCAACTAGTACAAACAAGAATAATGAGGAGAAAGGAGACAATAGCAATGAATAGTAATCTGAAAATTATAATAAATGGAATTGTAAAAGAGAATCCTACTTTTGTTCTCTTGCTAGGAATGTGTCCCACACTTGCAACTACTAGCTCTGCCATTAATGGTATGAGCATGGGACTTGCAACTATGTTTGTACTAATTGCTGCAAATGCAGTGGTGTCATTGCTTAAGAACCTTATCCCCGATATGGTTCGCATACCAGCTTATATTGTTATCATTGCGGCTTTCGTTACCGTTGTAGAGATGGTAATGAATGCATATGTGCCTGCATTGGCTGATAGCTTAGGAATATTTATTCCGCTTATTGTTGTAAACTGTATTGTACTAGGTCGTGCTGAGTCATTTGCATCGAAGAACAATGTTTTTTCATCTGCTCTTGACGGCATAGGAATAGGACTTGGCTTTACTTTGGCTCTTACGCTTTTAGGGGCTGTGAGAGAGCTACTGGGTACTGGCAAGATATTTTCTTTATCCATATTCCCAGAGAACTTTGGTGCACTACTTTTCGTACTAGCACCAGGTGCTTTTATAGCATTAGGCTTTTTGATTGCTATTTTCAATAATTTGCAGAAATCTAAAAGCTAGATAATAAGTAGCATTTATATAATCAGATAAAAGAAAACATATTATGGAATATATTGGTATTATAATAGTAGCCATTTTTGTTAATAACATTGTCTTTGCTCAGTTTTTAGGTATTTGCCCTTTCTTAGGAGTATCTAAGAAAGTTGATACAGCAATAGGCATGAGTTTGGCAGTAGCATTTGTATTGACAATTGCCACGATAGTTACATTCATTTTACAAAAGGGAGTATTGGAGCCATTTAATTTGCAATACCTACAAACAATTACTTTTATATTAGTAATTGCAGCACTTGTGCAAATGGTTGAGATAGTCTTGAAGAAAGTGTCGCCATCATTATATCAAGCACTAGGGGTGTTTTTGCCACTAATCACTACCAACTGTGCAATACTTGGAGTAGCAATATTGGTTATTCAGAAAGACTACACACTTGTTCAGTCAGTCATCTTTGCAATAGCTACATCCGTTGGCTTTGCAATTGCCCTTATCATCTTTTCAGGAATTAGGGAGCAACTGTCACTTACCAAAGTGCCCAAGTCGATGGAAGGAGTTCCTATTGCTTTAGTTACTGCTGGTATCATTGCAATGGCATTTATGGGCTTCTCAGGCATTGACAAGGTGTTTCAATAAGATAGCAAAGAAATTTCATTCATATAAAAAGCCCAGTGTACTAACTCTCTGGGCTTTTTATATCTACATCTTACACCAAACACATAACAATCCATAAAAACTCAAAACCATTAAACCTTAATATAATCCCTCCGTCATAATGACAAAGAAAGAAGTTGAACTCATTTAAAGAACAGAGATATGAAAGCGTTTAAAAATACCCTATCGATTGCTATAGTTGCTCTATTTGCAACTTCATGCATGTCACTTCAAGGTGGTGCTTACTCACAAGGTTATTACGAAAATGATCAAGGATATTACAATAATGACCAAGGATACTACGAAGATCAATATTATGGTGATGCTAGAGTGAGTATGCAAGTGTTCTATAACGAGCTAAGACCACACGGAAGATGGATTCATCATAATGCTTATGGCAACGTGTGGATTCCAAAAGTAAACAAACACTTCCATCCTTATGCAACCAATGGATATTGGACAATGACTAACTATGGTAATATGTGGGTATCTAACTACTCATGGGGTTGGGCACCATTCCACTATGGAAGATGGTTCTTCGATGACTACTATGG
>JAAYFB010000432.1 GCA_012728465.1 Proteiniphilum sp.
ACAGAATTCTTTTTCACCTCCTCCTCAGAAAGGATAACAATTAATTTTTCCATTTGACGCTTCATGTCCTCTATCTGAAGCATCTCCAATTCATGAATGAGGCTAGATATCTCCTGTCCCTTTTTGAAAGAGTCTCTAAAGAATGAGAAAGAGAAAGTATCCTCTTGTTTTGCTAAAGAAACTTTTACCTCTAAACTCTTTATCACGTTTAGCAATCTATCAATATATTCACTTTTTCTATCCATTTCTTATTTAAGCTCTATTTTGTTATGCAATTATACAAAGCCAATGATAACCTCATTGCAAAAGTAATAATTATTTGACTTTCTCAATAAAATCAGCTGGCAAATTCACAAGATATAACATATTAGTGCTTCTTGTTATGGTGGTATATAGCCATCTGTAAAAGTTATCGCCCATGTATGATTCATTAACATAGCCAATATCCAAAAAGACGTTGCGCCACTCGCCACCCTGCGCCTTGTGAGCTGTTACTGCGTACCCATACTTAACCTGCAGGGCATTGAAGTAAATATCCTCCTTTACTTTTTTATATCTTTCCCTCTTTTGTGTAACGAATGAATAGTCCTCCATTACTGCATTAAAAAGCTTGTCATTTTGCTCTCGTGTGAGTCCTGGAGCTTCAGAGTGCAAAGTGTCTAAATTAATTTTTGCTTCAAATTCTATGTTATAATCATTATGTCTGAGCAAAACATTGCAAAATCTAAATCCATGCATTGTTTCTGACCCTCTTACACGCACCACCTCCACAAACTCACCATTGGCAAGGAAATCAACATTCTCTATTTGATCTATCCAAAAGTAGTTATTCTTGGTTATCATTAGCAAATCACCCGACGAAATTTCTTCTTCTCGATATAACACTGAGTTTCTCACACCCATATTATATGCATTAACTCTTTTATTTGATCGAGATATGATAATTGTCTCCTCTACTCCATCTCTACTATAAGCATTAGAAATCTCTTCAATCAAATCATTGCCTGTTATTAGCTTCACATCTTCATATGTCGATACATCTAGCTTTGGAAATTCAAAAGTATCTCCTATCCAAAGGCTGTTTCGCAGTTTAGTAGCATTTGCTAAAATTCCTGAGTTTTCCGATTGTCTCAATACCTCTGTAAGTGTACACGAAATAACACTGAAAAAATATGACTCCAATGTATCTTCATCCAATGCAGGGCTAAACTCTTGATGCACGGGTGGCAATTGAGCAGTATCTCCTACCAACATCAACTTATTTCCTTCACCGGTATGAACATACTCGATAAGATCGTCTAATAACCTACCTGAACCAAAAAAAGAGAAATCGCCAGAGCTATTGTTAATCATCGAGGCTTCGTCCACTATGAACAATGTATTCTTGTGCTTATTAATATTCAAAGAGAAATTCCCACCATCTTCTCCAAACTTATCAAGCCTGTATATTTTCTTATGTATAGTATATGCAGCTTGTCCTGCATAACCTGAAAATACCTTAGCAGCCCTACCTGTTGGGGCAAGCAAAACGGCACTCTGTTTAAATTGTGTTATTGTTTTTACTAAGCTTCCTATTAATGATGATTTCCCTGTTCCCGCATAACCTTTGAGTAAAAATATTTGATTATTTGAACTATTAAAAAGAAAATCTACTATCTTTGTGATTGAAGTGTGCTGATCGGATGTAAATTCGAAACTGAAATTTTCGCTTATTTTCTCGAGAAAATACCTATTAATCATTTTTTTGAGTTATTTTTGTCGTAAATGTAGTACAATTCTTATTCTTTTTCTAATTTTGTAGTCGCAATCGAAATTAATAAATAAAAAAACAATAAAAAATTAAAAGACAGACATCCATGAAAGTTGTAGTAAGAGTGCTTTTATTAGCAGCGATAGCCTTGTTGGCGTTCCTTAGTTGGAAAAGTATTCAGGGCAATATTGACTTTAATGAAGTTGTAAAAGTCCGTGATGCTGAAGTAATCAAAAGATTGGTAGATATCAGAACCACTCAAGTAGCTTACAGAAGTCAAAATGGAACTTACACTGAGAGTTTTAACGATTTAATTAACTTCGTGAAAGAGGGAAAAGTGGTGTCTCTAGCAAAATCTGGCGATTTGACAGAAGCACAATTAGAGGCTGGCATGACCGAAAAGAAAGCGATGGAAATTATTCGTAAAGGAAACGAAAAAGAGATTAGAAGTGCAGGATTGTGGGACGAAGAAAAAAACGCACCACAACTATCTCGCGATACAATATTCTCGCCAGCAGAACAAGCATTGTTTCCAAATCGAAAAATTAATATTGACTCTCTAGCATTTATTCCATTTGGTAATGGCGCCAAATTTGAAATGGCAGTTGATTCATTAATTACAGGTTCAGGTTACGCAGTGCAGGTATTTGAGGCTAAAGCTCATTTCAATACATATTTGGGAGACCTAAACAAAAAACTTCTAACTCAAAAAATAGAGGAAGTTGAAGGTCGTCCAGGTGACAAATACCCAGGTATGATGGTAGGTTCGCTAAAAACAGCTAACAATAACGCAGGTAACTGGGAATAAATTTGAACATTAATATATGTTTCTACCTGACAATATTGACTTAGCTCAAGCAGAAAAGTATAGTCTATCCATTCGGTTGATACCGAATGGATTTTCTTTTTTAATATTCTCACATTCCGACAAGTCTATATATTTTTATAAGGAAAGTACCTTTAGTAAAAACTTGTCTTTGATTGAGAATATCAAAAAAATATTCTTCGAATCTAATTTATTCAATCATCAATTCAACAAAATTTTGGTATCAGTTGTATCCCCTAGATACACCCTCGTACCAAAAATTTTTTTTGATGCTAAGAATGCAAATGAATACTTTGAATTCAACATTAGCGGGGCTAGTGGCAAAGTATTAAATAATCACATCAGAGAGGGAGAGTATAATATCATATTTGATATAGATGAAGAGGTACATTCTTTTCTATTTAGAAATTTATGGAATCCATCCTTTCAAAGCTTCACATCGCAACTTCTACCCTTCTTAAGAAACCATGATGAAGTAAATACTAAGC
>JAAYFB010000433.1 GCA_012728465.1 Proteiniphilum sp.
GCTAAGTTTTTTTTGATACCCATATTGGTAGCTAGCATACATGCAGTGATGTTTCTAGATTCCTCTGGTGTAACGCCAATGAACAAATCGTAGCTAGATGCATCAACTTTTTCTAAATCTCTTATAGAGGTACAGTTTCCTACAAACGTTAGCAAATCAGGGTAATCTCTAACTACGTCTAGTCGATCCTTATCACTATCTATTAGTGTAATGTCATGGTTTTCTTGTCCTAATAGTTTGGCAAGGTGTATTCCCACTTCTCCGGCTCCTGCAATTAAGATTTTCATTTAATATAATTTCTTTAATATTTAAAGTACCGATATCTTACTTCAATAGATATGATGTCATCACGAATATATATACCTCTAATTTGTATTTTAGAAGTATCCGAAATGTTTGCTATCAAGAGTTGGTATAATATCCTTGTTTTCTTTTATTTGAGATACCTCTATTATTTTTCTTAAAATACTGTTCTCATCAATATTAACAAGTTTGTGTAGTTCTTTCATAGGGCCATGAGTCACAAACTCATCTTTAATTCCCATTCTAAAAACCTGTTTGTCTGTATATCCATTATCAGAAATAAACTCTAAAACAGAGCTGCCCATTCCTCCAGTAATCACACCACTCTCCAAGGTTATGATAAAGTCGAATGATTTTGCTATTTCGTTTAATAAATCATTATCTAACGGTTTCAGGAATATAAGATCAAAATGTGCTACACTGATATTAAACTCTGACTCAGCTTTTGCAATAGCTCTAGTGGCATCGTTGCCTACGGTGCCTATAGATATTAGGGCGATATCCTTACCATCTTTAAGTTTTTTACCTTTTCCTATAGGAATAATTTGCGTTTCATTTTCCCATTCAATTAGTTCGCCCTGTCCTCGTGGATATCTTATTACAAAAGGTCCATCGTTGTCATAAACTGCAGTGTGCATCAGGTTGCGAAGATCGTGTTCCGTGCGAGGAGCCGAAATAACAAGATTTGGAATTGGTTTGAGATAAGCCATATCAAAAACTCCATGATGTGTTGGTCCATCTTCTCCAACAAGTCCTGCTCTGTCAAGACACATAATTACTTTTAGGTTCTGAAGCGCCACATCGTGTATGACTTGATCGTAAGCCCTTTGCATAAAAGATGAGTATATATTGCAAAATGGTATAAAGTTCTCCTTTGCCAATCCTGCAGAAAAAGTGACAGCATGAGCCTCGGCTATTCCTACATCGAATGCTCTGTTAGGAAACTCTTTCATCATATAAGTCATCGAACAGCCTGTGGGCATTGCTGGAGTTACACCAACTATTTTGTCGTTATCTCTAGCTAATTCAACTAGGGTGTGTCCAAATACGTCTTGATAAAGCTGTGGTTGGTCTATCTTGTTTTTTACAATTCTCTCTCCAGTATTTTTATCAAATACTCCAGGGGCATGCCATACTGTAGCCTCCTTTTCAGCAGGCTTAAATCCTTTTCCTTTTACAGTTTTAATGTGAAGAAGTTTAGGACCCTGCATATTTTTGATGTTATTAAGGATTCTGATTAGACCAGGCAAGTCATGACCATCCACGGGACCGAAATATCTAATATTAAAACCTTCAAACATGTTTTGCTGCTGAGTGATTAGCGACTTCATGCTGTTATTGAAGCGAAGTACTACGTTTTTCTTATCTTCGCTTATTAGGTTTTTATTCTTGAACGACTGGTACACTTTATTCCTAACCTTATTATACTTATATGATGTTGTCATCTTCACTAAATAATCTTGCAGTCCACCAACATTACTGTCGATTGACATATCATTATCATTTAGAATAATAAGAAGGTTGTTAGGTTGAGATGCAGCATTATTTAATCCTTCAAATGCCAACCCGCCAGTCATAGATCCAAC
>JAAYFB010000434.1 GCA_012728465.1 Proteiniphilum sp.
TAAGAGCTTTTTGTATATTGCAGTCTAAATCAAATAATAAACATTTATATACCCCATGATGATATGAATAAAGTAATAATTTTTGCAATTTCACTAATAATGTCATCAGCATTATTGATGCAAGCACAAGAGGACAGTAAGTCCATTATAGCCATTAATGCCGCAGTAGAGAAAGCAGGTTCTGGTTTTTCATTTACCGAAGGACCAACAGCGGATAAAGATGGGCGCGTATATTTTACCGATCAGCCCAATGATAGAATATATGTTTGGGACGAAAACGAGGGCATATCGCTTTGGCTTGAAGGTACGGGAAGATCAAACGGTATGTATTTTGATTCAGAATATAGATTATTTACTTGTGCTGACGAAAAAAATGAATTGGCCTACTTTGACGAAAATAAAAACTTAATCACACTTTGCGATAGCTATAATCATAAGCACTTAAACGGACCTAACGATGTATGGGTATCTCCCAATGGTGGCATATATTTTACTGATCCATATTATCACAGGAAGTGGTGGGGCGAAAATCACAAGGAGATACAAGATGTTAGGGGAACTTATTATCTATCAGCAGATGGCAAGCTAAGCCTAGAAATTAACGATTTGAATACTCCTAACGGATTGGTGGGCACGCCTGATGGTAAAACTTTGTATGTAGCAGATATTAAAGATGGTAAAACTTGGAAGTATGACATAAATATAGATGGCAAACTAACAAACAAAACTTTTTTTGCCCCTAAAGGTTCAGATGGAATGACTATCGATAATGAGGGAAACATCTATTTAACATCGGGTAAAGTGTGGGTGTATAATCCCAAGGGTGAGCTTATTGAGGAAATAGAGTTTCCAGAATCACCATCAAATGTTTGCTTTGGTGGAAAAGACAAAAAGATACTATTTGTTACAGCTCGCAAAGGGGTTTACACACTAAAAATGAATGTGAAAGGGGTAAATTAACTAAACAGAACTTCAATATTGCTATTCCTCTTAGTTAGCTCCTCTTGAATTACTTTTATGGCTATATCATTAACAAGTAATCGCACATGCGATACATTATCATACCCCGATGGCTTGTATGTAAAAGGTAGGCAATTATGTTTGGCTACATCAATCTCTTGTATATCTGCTATATTTATTATTTTATTCCGCTTTAAATGAAACTTGAATATTAATTTATTCCCTTCAATTGTGTATCTGTATGGCTGTTGCATAGATACTATTATTATAGCTACAAAAGCTCCACCAATAAAATTAGCATATCTATTCTCAAAAAATATAGCTTGCACAACTGCAAATATTAAAAAAAGCACTAATATTAATTCCACCTGTCGGAAACTTCTATTCTTAAATGATAATGTAGTATTGTTCTTCATAATTACTTGATATTTTGACACAAATATATAAATAATTATTTGATATTTTTTATTTAAGATATAAACCCTACTTTTGCAATTAATTATGCACAATAACAGATGCACAAATGAAAAAAAAGATAATCAATGATCCCGTTTATGGGTTTATAAATATTCCTGACAAATTTATTTACTCACTCATACAGCACCCTTCCGTGCAACGGCTAAATAGAATTAAGCAGCTAGGCATGGCATCATATGTGTATCCTGGAGCTCAGCACACACGATTTCATCACACTATTGGAGCAATGTATTTGATGGATGTAGCTCTGCGTAATCTTCAAGACAAAGGACATGAAATAACCAAAAATGAATATCGTGGAGCTTTAACGGCTATACTTATGCACGATGTGGGTCATACACCCTTTTCGCACCTTTTAGAGAAAGCACTCACTAACAATGTGCATCATGAAGAGATATCGCTGCTAATCATGAAAAAGATTAATGAAGAGCGAAACGGAGAACTTGAAACTGCGATAGATATATTTACTAATCAATACCACAAAAAGTTTTTTCATCAATTGGTTAGCGGTCAGCTTGATGTGGATAGACTGGATTATTTGCAACGCGACAGCTTTTTCACAGGAGTAAGAGAAGGGAGCATCGGCGCAGCCAGAATAATGAAAATGCTTGATGTGGTAGATGATAAGCTGGTTGTGGAATCTAAAGGAATATACTCTATTGAAAACTTTTTAATGTCACGTAGATTTATGTACTGGCAAGTGTATCTGCACAAAACAGCGGTGGGTGCCGAGCAAATGCTTATCAATATAATCAAGCGTGCTAAGGAGCTTGTAAGAAATGGCGAAAAATTATTTGCATCACCCTCCCTACTCTTCTTTTTGCAAAATGAAATAGCTATTGATGACTTCAACACAGATGAGGCTATTAATAACTTCCTGAACATTGATGACAATGATATATGGACATCACTAAAGGTGTGGGCTAATCATCCTGATTTTGTTCTGTCAACACTAAGTAAGGGTATGGTAGATAGAAAACTATTTAAGATTGAAGTAAGCAATAAGCCATTTAGTGAGGAAAGAAAAGAGGAGTACTCTTGCAAGTATGCCCAGAAATATAACATTTCAAAAGAGGAGGCTAGTTATTTAGTAGCTTCAGATTCACTAGTTACGGATATGTATAGCAAGTATGACGAGAGTATAAAGATTTTGTTTCGAGACAACACCATTAAGGCTATCGAAACAGCATCCGACATGTTTAATATTGAACTCCTATCTAAAACAGTAGAAAAATACTACTTTGCCTATTTGAGGGATTAGCCAACTATTCGTTCGGCTTATCCTTCACCCCTTCAGGAACAAAAAACCATACAACTATTGCCCCCACTACACCTGCTCCCAAAATTATATACTTAATAGTATCAACTTTAATTATTAAAAAGGCCGAAATCAAAACCATTGTCCACATAAGTACAAGCACTTTCACCTTACCACTTTTGGTAACACCCTTTCGCTCTTTGTAATCTCTAATGCGTGCACCTAAGATTTTGCTATTTAGTAGTTTGTTATATAGTTTTTCGGAGCTTTTGGCAAACATTGCCGCTGACAACAATGCAAAAGGTGTGCATGGCAGACCAGGAACTACTATTCCCAAGATTGCCAAAATAAGTGCTAGACTTCCTGCTGTGATAAATAATATTTGTTTTACTCGCCCCTTAGATATTTCTCTTTTAACTTCGTCTGCCACTATGTCTGTAGTAATAGCTATGGGAGATTCCTCTTTTTTAATATCCATTTCGATGTGATAATCCTCTCTTAGTTTTTTAGAATAAGCACAAATATAAACCAAATTGATGGATATACATTATTATCTGTTTTATTTTGGGTATCAATTAGAAAAATAAAGTACCTATTACTACGTTTTGTGTGGGTAATTTCAGAAACGCATGATTTTTATGATGCAAGACATCTTAAAAATCTGCTTATAATGCATTTTAACATCTCATCAATTAGCCAATTTTTAAACCGTTAATAAATTAACTATCATAAAGATGACAATGTTAATAATTTAACCAAAAACAGGCCCTAAAAACAATCAACTGCCACATATTCAGCAATAAAGCATTTTATCAATTGTAAAACTTACCTAATCTTACAGCAATCCCAACGTTGGGATTAGTACTTTCAAAAAAAATCATTCTCATCCCAACGTTGGGATGAGAGTTTTTAGATAGTTTTCATACTGTTTCAAGGTTGGGAAGATCACTTTTGCTTATATTTTGTCGTCAAAATGTTAATGTATGTTATAAATAAGGGCAAAAAGAGCAATCCCAACGTTGGGATTAGTATGTTTGAAAATATTTAATGCCATCCCAACGTTGGGATGACATTAAATAATTCCTGCAACTCCAAAATCAACCCTGAAATAAGAATAAAAACTTTCATTTATCCTCATTTCAA
>JAAYFB010000077.1 GCA_012728465.1 Proteiniphilum sp.
ATGCCCAGATGGCGGAATTGGTAGACGCGTTGGTCTCAAACACCAATGGATTAATTTCTTTGCCGGTTCGATCCCGGCTCTGGGTACTCCAAACCCCTGATAACTCTCTAGTTATCAGGGGTTTTTCTTTTTACAAGGTGTACTAAAAGTGTACTAAACAACCAAGAACATGAAAACAATGTAAGTATTTGCCTTTGCTTTCTCATATTAGAAATAATTCTTATTTTTGCACTAGACCAATAATGATATCACGATATGGAAGCAACTGAAAAAATGCAAACTACCTACAATAGAATACAATCGTTTATTAATAGTGCAACCTCAAAACTATTGAATAATGAAAAGTCCCTTTACTACATCAAAAAAGAATACTGGGAAGATGACACCTTAGAAACTCATATAAAAAATGAAATATTTACCTACTCAAGTAATTTAGTAGAGTTACACAGAAAGCATCCAATACTACATACTATAACTAGGTATCATGACCTAAAGAATGTTCTTTGGGAAAGCACTTTTATTGAAGAGCTATCTCCCGATGAAAAGAAAAAATATATTGCAACTGAAAATCTCTACTTGGACTTTCAAAGATTTGAAGATGATAACACTATTTATGATGAACTAATACCATACTTTTCAAGTATTGTGTCATCTATTTTCCTTATTAACTACATTTCTTTTCTTAAAGATCAAATACCAACTAAAGAACCTTCAACTCCCACTCCCCTACCCACAGAAACAGAAATAAAAACAGATACAGAAGTAGAAACAAAGTATACTTTTGAAGCCAACTTTTCACCTTTGCAAGTAGAGATACTTACAAATTGTATTAATGAAGCTCGTATCCTTACAAAGGAGATTACTAATGAGACTTTGAACGATATATTTTCGTGTACAATAAAAGAACCATTTAAAGCACGAAACAACCGCTTACTAGTATATTTCTTTTCTACGTTAGATGACCATAGCCTAATCACTCGAAACTGGCAATCAGTCATTGATAAGAATAACTTATTCCTTTCTTCAAGTAAAGGTAATCCACTTAAACAATCTGATTTATCAAGCGCAAACTCAGAAATCAAAATAACCCCACCGATAGGTTCAGAAATCATTGACAAATACATCAAAGAAGTGAAAAAACATTGAGAATAGATTGATACCTCAAACATTGTCAACCTGAATACCAGACATTTGCAACTATGTTTGCCCTCGTTATAACTTAACAAGGGTTGCAACCCCTATTGTATTATTTAAAAAAATTACACGCAAATGTCAAATTCAATTACATTAGAAGAACGTATTCAACAATTAGAGAACAGTCTATATCAGGCTAAGGAAATACTAAGCTTTGAAGAGGCTTGTGCATTTCTCAACTTTTCGAAGAGTTACCTTTACAAGTTAACATCTTCTTGTGCTATCCCTCACTATAAACCAAGTGGAAAGATGGTCTATTTTGAAAGAAAGGCACTAGAGAATTGGCTTCGTCAAAATCCAGTGAAGACAAGGGAGCAAATAGAAATGGATGCTAATGCATACATCATGAGAAATCAACACAAGAAGAAGTAGTAATGAGAAAGCCTAAAAACTTAGACAAAGAACCTACATCAAGTAAAAAGTCAAGAAATGAACGTATCGAAAGCTTCCTCAAGGAACGACATGAGTTCCGATTCAATACTGTAAAGTGTCGTACTGAGTTTCGTCTATTAGGAACAAACGAAATGTTTTCTCCTCTTACTAAATTCGACATTAATTCTATGCGTCGAATGTTAGATGCCTCACAAGGGATAATAACATCAGGAGAAAATATTAGAGCCATACTGGAGAGTGACTTTTGTCCTAAGGTAAACCCAATACAGAAATATTTCAGCTCATTACCCAAACTTAATAAGGAAGACAACTCAGAACTTTGCAAATTAGCTAGCTGCGTATTATTACGTAACCCACATAAGTGGCAGACATACCTATTAAAATGGCTTGTAGCAGTTATAGCTAACGCTATGGACGACTTTCAGTGTCGAAACCATACATGCTTGGTATTAACTGGTGAACAGGGTAAATTCAAAACTACATTTTTGGATTTACTCTGTCCCAAGAGTTTGAAAAGTTACCTATTTACGGGCAAGATAGACCCACAAAGCAAGGATATTCAAACACTAATTGCGGAATACTTATTCATAAACATTGATGACCAGTTAAAAGCTTTAAACAAGAGGGATGAAAATGAGCTAAAGAATCTAATAACAATCCCACGTGTGAAGTATCGTCGTCCATATGATGTATATATAGAGGAGTATCCACACGTAGCTAGTTTTATGGCTTCAGTAAATGGAAATGACTTTCTAACAGACCCAACTGGAAGTAGAAGATTTTTAGCTTTTGAAGTTGAGAGCATCGATATTGAAACTGCAAAGTTGGTAGATATGGATAAGGTTTATACTGAAGCTGTATGGTACTGGAAAAACGGTTTTAGATACTGGTTCAATGATGAAGAAATTGCAGAGTTAAATCAAGGCAACGAGGCTTTTCATGTACAAACAGCAGAATATGAAATGTTACTCAAAGGATTTGAGAAAGCGGAGACAGATTCTGATTCATTTATGACCACATCCGAGATACTAAGCTATTTAAGAGGCTATACAACTCTCAACTTACAAGAAAAGCGTATGGGTGAGGCATTAAAGATTGCTGGCTTTGAAAGGAAGTCTAAACGTATTAATGGCAACCCTATGTATGTATATATCATTAGGAAAGTCAGCCCCAATCCATTTACATCACATTCTTATTACTAAATGATGTTACTACATTACTACTGTATAGTATAACACATTGAAAGAAAAGAGATTACAGAGTAGTAAGTGATAAAAAAAATCCTTACAGCATCTTACTACCTAACTACAATTCAAAACTACTTTCGTAGTTACTACAGAAAACATCATTACTACAGATTAAAGACTGATTATAAACCTATTACAATCAATCAATAATGTAGTAAGATAAACCATCAAAAGTTCAATAAAAAGAAATAAAACTATGACATACGAAAATATAAAACACTTATCCATAAGAAATTATCTAAACAGCAAAGGAATATATCCGAAGAAAGAATATACAGGTTACGGAATGTACAGAAGTCCGTTCAGAGAAGAGAGCTCACCGAGTTTTAAAGTTGATTTTAATCAAAACCTCTGGTACGACTTCGGAAGCAATGAAGGTGGCAGTATTATTGACTTAGTGATGAAGATGAATAATTTCTCACTTAAAGAGGCATATGAGCACTTATCTAAGTATAAACATAAAGACATTCAGGCTTTACCATATAGTGAAAAATCGAACAGCAAAGAAGATGCTTTTTCTTTTCATCGTGATTCACCTAACACTGGTATCACTTTACTAGGAGTAAAGCCTTTGAGCCATCCCAAACTATTAGAGTATTTACAAGATAGAAGAATTAATCTGAATATTGCAAAGAGTATCTGTGATGAAGTTATCTATGAGATTAAGGAGCGTAAATACTTTGCTATAGGCTTTAAAAATTACAGCGGTGGATATGAAATACGCAATGCTTATTTCAAGGGCTGTATATCACCTAAGGAGATAACTATTATAAGTAATAATGCTCAAAGGAAAAAATCAAACAATGTATCAATTCAAGAAAGCGAGGACTCTGTAATGCACATAAGTATGAATACGTGTACACAAGTATACAAGAAAGATGTAATGCACAGACACAATAATGAAGGCAATGGCACATACAATCATGTACACAATAATACATCAACAATCAACTTATTTGAAGGATTTATGGACTATTTAAGCTTACTAACGTTACAACCCTCGCAAGCCAATGTTTCGGCAGTGGTGCTTAACTCAGTTAGCAATTTTGATAGGGCTATTCCATTCCTTTCTAAGCATAGCAAGATAAATTCCTTCCTTGATAATGATGATGCTGGACGGGCAGCTTTAAAGAAGTTACAAAGCTTGAAACTACCAGTAGAGGACATCTCTGGTAGATACTCAAACTTTAAAGATTTAAACGATTATTTGTATCATAAAAAGCACGCAGTAGTTCAGAGGACCCCTATTCAGAACATGAAAAGGGGACTTAAATTTTAACTTGACTATTGGCTGAACTCCTCCTGCGTTTTTTGCGGAGCAAGTTTATGTTTTGGTAATACCAAAACCCACTTGCTTTCCGCTTCCGTTGGTCGCAGAAAGGGTTCATCCCGTTGGTCTGAAATCAAATAACTAAAGTTATTATGAGTTTTAATAAAGGTGGTCGTCCAACTAAAACGTTGGTCGAAAAACGCAGATATACTATCAGCGTTAAGCTAAATACAAAGGAACATATTTCACTAAAGACTAAAGCCAGCTTGGCTGGTATTAGTCGTAGTGAATATATAAGGAAATGTTTATCTGATAGCATTATTTACCCACGCCTAACTCCTGAAATAAATGATTATATCAGAAAGTTATCAGGCATGGGAAATAATCTAAATCAGATTGCACGTAGAGCCAATGCAGCAGGATATTCTACTACACGCAGTGAATATCTTCATTTGGCTGATAAGATTGATAACATTATTGAAATGATAGAAGATGATGGCAAAAATAGTAAAAGGTAAAGCATTCAAGGGAGTAGTCAACTATGTGCTGGATAAGAAAAAAGAGGCTCAAATAATAGATTGTGATGGTCTTCGCTTAAAAAGCAAGGCATCCATCATACAGAGCTTTATAAGGCAAGTCTCTTTGAATAGTCGTGTTTCAAAATCTGTTTGTCATATATCGTTGAATTTCTCTGAACAAGACAGAGACAAGCTATCTAATCAAACAATGGCTAAGATAGCACGAGAGTATATGAATAAGATGGGAATAACTAACACTCAATACATAGTTGCAAGGCACTTTGACAAGGAACATCCCCATATCCACATCATCTATAATCGTGTGGATAATAACGGCATTACTATTACTGATAGTAATGACCGTTTTAGAAGTGAGAAGATATGCAAGGAGCTAACTAATGATCATGGGCTATATTTCTCTACTGGCAAAGAGAATGTAAAGGAGCATAGATTAAAAGAGCCTGACGCTACAAAGTATGAAATCTACAATACTCTTAAAGATTTGATTCCAAAATGTAGTAACTGGGAGCAACTGACTAATGAGCTTAGAAGAAATGGCATTAATACAGAGTTTAAAACCAAAGGCAACTCAGACGAAGTACAAGGAGTCAGATTTGAGAAGAATGATTACCTATTTAATGGCTCTAAAGTTGATAGAGCATTTAGCTACTCAAAGATTGACAATCAACTGAGCAATAACAACAAACAAGGTATTAGCGTTCGTCAGACGCAATCTGATAGTCCTTCTTCTACAATAGAGTCTACAGTATCTACTTTGGGTGGGCTTCTTGATATTCAACCAGGGATTGGAGTTGATGATGATAAAAGAGAACACCTTAAAATTAAGAAGAAAAAGAAACGCAAGTTTGGAAGACAAATGTAACAAACCAATTAAATAAACAGAAAAAAATGAGTAGAATAGATATTAACGAAATATACACGCTTTTTGAAGAGATCAAGGAGCTTATAAAGTCAAAAGAGGGTAACAATACAGAGGTTAAAGAAATAGAGCTACCTGATTTATCGGCAATAACTGCACTATCTGATAAACTTGACAGGACTATTGAGCAAGTGAGTAAACCAATATCAACTGAGCATCGTCATGTGTTTAGTTTTGCATCGAGTAAAACATTTATTGGTGTTATAGTATTAGGTGTCATGTGCATACTTTCTCTTTTCACAGTGATTTACAAGCAAAAAGAGGCTGACAGCTTAAAGGATAATGACCTTAAATATCGATACATTCATATGATGGGGGAAGCTACTCCTAGCTTACTTATTAGTCTAGATAGTATTTTCAAATACAATACTAATAGTGTAAAAGATATACGCAAGGATGTCGTGTCTTATGAGAAGGCAGTAGTAGAAAGGGCGAAGAGGTTGGAGAAGGCTAGGATAAAAGAGTTGGAGGCGGAGAAATTGAGAGAGGGTATGGATTTATAAAACTAATAACTTCGCCTCTGTAATTGAGCAAAAGTCACTATATTTGCTGATATTTGAAATTTATGCAAAACAGGATGCATTGAATAGTTATTGAATTAATTAGAATCTAATATAGTAAGAACACTAATGTGAGTCCAATTAATTATGATAATATCCGATACTAGCTAGAGGAGTATGAATAACAAAAATAATAACTCAAAGAACAATAAAAAGATGTCTTCAAGATTTTTTACGAACAAAGAAGAGAATACGGTTTTTGATAAATTTAAAGGAATCCTTGAGAACATGAAAGATATATATGCTTTTCATGCTGTAGTAGGGTACTTCCGATCTTCAGGATACTTTAAGTTGCAACCATACTTAAAAGATATAAAAGATATAAAGATATTGATTGGAATCAATGTTGATCAAATGTTTGCAGATGCTCAAAGAAAAGGGCTATTATATTTTGGTGATGAGCAAAAGACAAAAGAAGAATTCTTGAATTGGTTCGTACAAGACTTGAAAGATGCTAAATACTCAAAAGAAGTTGAAGATGGAGTTTTACAATTTATACAAGATATTGATGATGGTAAAATTGAAATCCGAGCTCATAATTCAAAAGCTATTCATGCTAAGTTCTATCTTTTCCTTCCTGAACTTCACTCTGAACATTCAGATGGTTGGGTAATAATGGGGTCCTCTAACCTTACAGAAGCAGGATTAGGGATTAAAAAGTCTCCTAACTATGAATTAAATATTGCATTAAAAGATTTTGACGATGTTGCATATACAAAATTAGAGTTTCAAGAGCTATGGGAGCAATCAACAACTATACTTCCTGCTGATATTACTGAATACAAGAAAAAAACCCATATTGGACAAGTCTTTGCACCGTTTGAAATATACATCAAACTACTAATTGAGTATTTTGGTAATAATATTGATTATGACACTGACACTGTTGGTGATTTACCTAAGAGCTTTAAAAAATTAAGTTACCAAGTCGATGCCGTAAATCAAGGATTTCAGATGCTAATGGAGCATAATGGTTTTTTTCTCGCTGACGTTGTTGGACTAGGAAAAACCGTTATCGCAACTATGATTGCTAAAAGATTTCTAATTGCAAATGGATCTTTAAACACTAAAATATTAGTTGTATATCCCCCAGCTTTAGAAAAAAACTGGAAGTCTACATTCAGAACCTTTGGTATTGATAAGCACACTAAGTTTATCACTAATGGACGACTCGAAAAAATAGTAAATGGTGAGGACATGAATTATTGGGCGAAAGAGGAATATGACTTAATTCTAGTCGATGAAGCTCATAAATACAGAAATCATACATCACAAGCTTTTGGATTCTTACAACGTATATGCAAGGCTCCCCGAAGTGGAGAGGGATTAGTTAAAGGGAACAAGAAGAAAGTTATCTTAATTTCTGCCACACCACTTAACAATAAACCACAAGATCTGTATTATCAATTACTACTGTTTCAAGATGCTAGAAGGAGTACGCTTCCTATTACAA
>JAAYFB010000078.1 GCA_012728465.1 Proteiniphilum sp.
AAAGAGGGAAGTATTGCAGGACCAAAGGTATTAGAACATATAGTTGACACCGTTCTTCAATTCGAAGGCGATCATCATTATATGTATAGAATATTGAGAAGCATTAAGAATAGATTTGGCAGCACTGCTGAATTAGGTATTTATGAAATGAATCAGTCGGGATTGCGTGAGGTAAGTAATCCATCAGAGCTACTCCTTACTCAAAATCATGATGGGCTAAGTGGAGTATCAATCTCCGCAGCCATTGAAGGCATCCGCCCTCTATTAATAGAAACTCAAGCACTAGTGAGCACAGCAGCATATGGAACTCCACAACGTTCAGCAACAGGATTCGACACCAGAAAGATGAATATGCTTTTAGCTGTTTTGGAGAAGCGAGCTGGATTTAAACTCGCTCAAAAGGATGTATTCCTCAATATTGCTGGTGGCCTAAGAGTGAGTGACCCTGGATTGGACCTATCTATTATTAGCGCAGTACTATCATCTAGCTTAGATATTTCAATTGATCAAACTGTCTGCCTAACTGGCGAAGTGGGACTTTCGGGAGAAATTCGTCCCGTAAATCGTATCGAACAACGCATACTTGAGGCAGAAAAACTAGGCTTCAAGCGCATACTCATTCCTGCTAACAATCTTAAGGGATTTAGCACGAAAGTAAAAATAGAGATTAGTGAAGTAAAAAAGGTTAGTGACGCGTTCAGAGTTCTTTTCTCTTAACCCCAATATGATTAATCATTTTTAACGCCACATTCAAGCAAAACCCTTTTAACATTCCCTATTTTTGTACTTACATTATAAATTGTTCTAATTAACAGAAATATAATATGAACCAGGTAATTGATATCAAAGAATTAAACGAAAAGATAGAGAAGAAAAGCATATTTGTTCAAACTCTTATAAATGGAATGGATAGAGTAATTGTTGGACAAAAGCATTTAGTAGAATCACTTCTAATAGGACTACTGTCAGATGGACATATTCTTCTTGAGGGAGTACCAGGATTGGCAAAAACATTAGCTATAAAAACATTAGCTGAACTCATTGATGCCAAATACAATAGAGTTCAATTTACTCCCGACCTACTTCCTGCCGACGTAATAGGAACAATGATTTACAGCCAACGCAACGAAGAATTTACTGTAAAACATGGCCCAATTTTTGCAAACTTCGTTTTAGCAGACGAGATAAACCGTGCACCGGCGAAAGTGCAAAGTGCACTTCTTGAAGCAATGCAGGAGAGGCAAGTAACCATTGGAGAACAAACTTATAAGCTTCCCAAACCATTCCTTGTTATGGCAACACAAAACCCTATTGAGCAGGAGGGAACTTATCCTTTGCCAGAAGCTCAAGTGGACCGTTTTATGCTTAAAGTGGTGATTAATTATCCTACTAAGGAAGAAGAAAAAAAGATTATTCGTCAAAACATATTTGGCACGCAAGGGATAGACAAAGCTGTAGTTACAGTAGAGGAAATACTAGAAGCTAGAAATGTAGTAAAAGAGGTTTATATAGACGAAAAAATTGAACAATATATCGTAGATATCGTATTTGCTACTCGTTATCCCGACCAGTTTGGCCTTGCCAATCTTTCAGAAATGATTGGTTTTGGTGCTTCGCCTCGTGCATCTATAAGCCTTGCCTTAGCAGCTCGCACATATGCTTTCATAAAGCGTAGAGGTTATGTTATTCCAGAGGATATTCGTGCAGTTTGTCATGATGTACTTCGTCATAGAATAGGTTTGACATACGAAGCTGAAGCAAATAACATTACTAGCGAAGAAATCATTAGCGAGATTCTTAATAAAATAGAAGTACCTTAATTTTATGGGACGGTAAGTCCTATAACAATTGAGTGATAGTATTTTATTATTTAGAATTATACATGGACATAAACACCTCCACTCCGCTGGGGGTATCTAACAGATATGGAAACAAGCGAATTACTTAAAAAGGTACGGCACATTGAGATAAGGGCAAAAGGATTGTCGCGAAACATCTTTGCGGGAGAGTATCACTCTGCCTTCAAGGGACGAGGCATGGCGTTTTCGGAAGTTCGCGAGTATCAGTTTGGAGATGACTTAAGAGATATTGACTGGAATGTAACCGCACGCTACAACCGTCCATATATTAAAATATATGAGGAGGAGAGAGAACTGACAGTGATGTTACTTATTGACGTTTCTGAAAGTCTGGGTTTTGGTTCTACTGAAAAGGTGAAGCGAGACACTGTTGCCGAAATAGCAGCAACACTTGCTTTCTCAGCAATTCAAAACAATGATAAAATTGGTGTTATCTTTTTTTCGGAACAGATAGAAAAGTTTATTCCGCCAAAAAAGGGAAGAAAGCATATTCTATTTATTATTCGTGAAATATTGGGTTTTGAGCCCGAAAAGAAAGGAACAGACATTAATTTAGCATTACGATATATGACTAATGCAATTAAAAAGAGATGTACCGCTTTTCTAATTTCGGACTTCATAGATATTAATAGCTATAAACAAGCCCTGAGCATTGCAAATAAGAAACATGACATTGCTGCAATTCAAGTTTATGACAAACTGAGCACACAGATGCCATCACTAGGATTAATGAAAGTAAAGGACCCAGAATCTGGCACAGATATGTGGATTGACACCTCATCGAAACGAGTTAGAAACAATTACGCTAAATGGTGGCGAGATCGCCAAATTGAAATGGATACTGTGTTCAAACAAAGTAGTGTTGACAACGTTTCTGTATCAACAGATGAAGATTATGTGAGAGCTCTGTTGTCATTATTTCAAAAAAGGAGATAAACAATTGATGAAAGCCAAGAAGTATATGTTTTTACGAAACAAAGCGATAATATTATTTCTTTTATTATTTCCCTTTGCACATAATATATTTGCACAAAGGACATCGGTACATGCTACTATACAACCTGCTGAAATACAAATTGGAGAGCAAGCATTAATCAATTTGAAAGTTATTGCGCCTAAAGATCAAACTATCCAATTCCCTATCTATGAGCATGAGATTGTAAAAGGACTTGAGGTATTAGCAATGTTACCATCCGACACATTGATAGAAAACAATGTGGCTACAATGAACTTCAAGTATTTGGTCACATCGTTTGACTCTACACTGTATTACGTACCACATATTCCTGTTTTTGACGGAACTGATACTATATATTCAAATTCGTTTGGACTGAAGGTTATATCACCTATTCTAAAAGATTCAACAGTAGCATATCTTGAGCTACTGAAAAGTGGGCAGACTGACTCTATTGATTTCAAGCAACTACAACTTAATGATATCAAAACAATACAGAAACCAAAGTTTGTATGGACAGACTATCTTTGGGTATTGTGGATAGTGCTTGGAATAATAGTGCTTATACTGATTGTGGGTCTTATTATAATAATGGTTCTTCGCAAAAAAAACAAAGGATACTTTTTCACTCCCCCTGTTATTTTGCCCGCCCATACTAGAGCACTAAAAGAGCTTGACAAGCTGAAAGAGGACAAAATCTGGCAGCAGGATAGAGAAAAAGAGTACTATACAAAGATTACCGACGTACTACGTACATATATATATGAGCGATATAGAGTCAATGCTCTTGAGATGACATCAGGAGAAATTCTTGACGAAATTAGAAAGCGAATTGAAATTGACTCAGAATCGGCAGTCGAAAATTTATCCCAAATTTTGTCATTAGCTGACATGGTTAAGTTTGCAAAGCACAAACCATTTCAAGATGAGAACGATTTAAGTATAATGAATGCTTACTTTTTTGTAAATCAAACTAGGGAGCCTGATCCTATTGAAAATAAGGATAGTGAAAAAGGATCTAAGGAAAGTAATAACAAAGAAGATAATAGTGATGACTAAGTGTAGCTTTATGCTACGCTACAGTTATCTGACAAACTAAACTGATTAATATGCAATTTGCCAATCCAACATATCTATTTTTACTATTAATTATTGTACCCCTCACCGCATGGTACATAATTCGCATGTCAAAAGCACAAGCATCATTCAAACTTGCCTCAACAAATGCTTTTGAAGGAATGAAAAAAGGTTTTAAAGTATATCTTCGACACCTACCTTTTGTTCTAAGAATGGCTGCAATTGCATTATTAATAATAGCTATTGCTCGTCCACAAGCTATTGACTCGTGGGAGGAATCAGAAACACAAGGAATTGACATAATGCTTGCTATGGATATTTCGGGATCTATGCTTGCACAAGACCTACAACCAAACAGACTAGAAGCAGTTAAAAAAGTAGCTTCTGAGTTTATTACCGACCGCAAGAATGATAATATAGGACTTGTAATATTTGCAGGTGAAACCTTTACTCAATGCCCAATGACCACAGACCACAAAGTGTTGTTGAACTTACTTAATGAGGTTGACTTTGGAATGATTGAAGATGGCACTGCTATCGGTTTGGGGTTAGCAAACTCAGTAAATAGACTAAAGGATAGTGAATCAAAATCTAAAATTATTATTCTACTCACGGATGGGTCTAACAATCGTGGACAGATAGCTCCAATGACTGCTGCAGATTTAGCTCAGTCGTATGGTATCAGAGTTTACACAGTAGGAGCTGGAACGAAAGGTACTGCACCAACACCCGTTCAAACTCCTTTTGGAATTAGAATGCAAAATATGCCAGTTGATATAGACGAAGATGTATTGACAGAAATAGCTAATCTCACTGGAGGTAGATACTTCCGTGCGGTTGACAATGAGAGCTTACGTGAAATATATCAAGAGATCGATAAATTAGAGAAGTATTTGATTAGTGTACAAAATGTAAGTCGCAAACAAGAGTTATTTCTTCCATATGCACTTATTGCTTTGGCTTTGACCTTCATCGAGCTTATATTACGCAGAACATGGTTGAGGACTATTCCATAGCAAACTTATAGCTACTCATAGCATATTTAATGAAGTGATTTAATAAAAAAACAGAGCTGACAAAGCTTATAAAATAAGAGTTTATAAATGTTCAGATTTGAGAATCCAGAGTTTCTATACCTGTTTATCGCAATTCCTTTTGTGATAGTATTATACATATACCTAAACGTCAAGAAACGAAATGATGTGAAACGTCTTGGCTTCCTTCCTACGATAAAGAGGATGATGCCAGAACTATCTCTAAAGCGTTCGTATCTTAAGTTTTGGCTAATATTTGCAGCTCTTTGTGCTGGAATATTTATGATCACTCGTCCACAGTTTGGCACAAAAGTAGAGAATGTTGAAAAAGAAGGTATAGAATTAGTCATTGCCATTGACGTCTCGAACTCTATGCTTGCACGCGATGTCGGTCCTGATAGATTAACTCGTGCTAAGCAAATATTATCACGATTGATAGATATTAGAAAAAATGATAAAGTTGCGCTGGTTGTATTTGCAGGTGAAGCATACGTTCAAATGCCTATGACTGGTGATACACAATCTGCCAAAATATTTCTAAACTCAATAGACACAAATATTGTTCCAGTACAAGGCACTGCAATAGGAGATGCCATTAATTTAAGCTTAAACTCATTTTCAAGCGATACAGATGTTGACAAGGCTATCATACTAATTACAGACGCAGAAGACCATGAGGGTAATGCGTATGAGGTAGCAAAACAAGCAGCAGATGCTGGAATAATGGTAAACGTTATAGGAATAGGATCTACTGAGGGATCACCAATACCAGAGTCACCTAACAGTGATAGGTTTAGGTCAGATGAACAAGGACAAATAGTTGTCTCTAAACTTAATGAACAATTAGCTCAAGAAATTGCTATTAGTGGTAAAGGAATGTATATTCAAGCTGACAACACAAACAGTGCTATAAATGCACTAGAGTCTGAGCTTAATGAATTGCAATCAAAAACCAGCTCATCATTATCTTATTCCGAATATGATGAGAAATATATTATATTTGCATGGTTAATGCTTGCATTACTATTAATTGAGTTTTTTGTATATGATAAGAAAAATCCAATTTTCAAAAACATTAGATTATTCAAATGAAACGATATATAATTAAATATAGTCTTTTATTAATTGCGGTTTGTTTTTCATCGGCAACATTTGCTCAAAAAGATGTAAGGAAAAATATTAGAAAAGGAAATAAAGAATACATGCAACAAAAGTATTCTGAAGCCTATACATTTTATGAGAATGCTATAACAGAGAATCCTTCAGCTCCTGAGGCAAACTATAATCTTGGTAGCACTTCGTACAGACAAAAGAATTGGGAAGAGGCTGCACAACTTTATCAGAACTTTTTAGCAATAGAAAACGAAAACCCCGAAAAGATGTCATCTGCTTGGCATAACATCGGTAACACAATGCTACAGCAAAAGGATTTGCAGAACTCGATGGAGGCATATAAAATGGCATTAAGGCTAAATCCTGAAGATGAGGAAGCTAGATACAATCTTGCTGTTGTGCAAAAACTTATTCAAGACCAAGAACAAGAGGAGCAGGAACAAGAGCAAGAGCAGGATCAACAACAAGATGAAAACCAACAGGAACAGCAAGACAATCCTGATCAACCAAAAAAGACAGAACAATCTACTGAGCCTGAGCAAATGTCCCGTGATAATGCACGTCAACTACTTCAAGCAATCGAACAAGATGAAAAAGAAACTCTTGAAAAAATAAACAAGATGAAAGCTGAGGAACGTAAAGAAAAGGCAGAAGAAAATAGAAGACTTAATAAAGATTGGTAGAACTCTAGATTTTTACAATAAAATATAAATGAGATACTTTTTAAATAGATATAAAGCTTTATACATATTTGCACTTATACTTATTGTAAGCGCAAGTGCAGCAAATTCGCAAGTTACATTTCGTGCATCTGCACCTGCAACTGTGGTAAAAGGAGAGCAATTTAGATTAGTTTATACTCTCAATAAAACGGGTAGAGACTTAAGACTTCCTGAAATGAAGGGGCTAGAGGTTATTTTTGGCCCTGCAACATCCACAAGTTATAGCCAAAGCACTGTAAATGGAAAAACCACTTCCGAAAGTTCAGTTTCATATACTTATACTGTAATTGCCCAAGAAGAAGGAAGTTTTGACATTGAACCTGCCTCAATCACAGTAGATGGAGCTAATTATAAATCAAACTCACTAAAAATAAGCGTTCTACCACCAGACAAAAAATCGGAATCTGGAAATAGAGAAGGCTCCTCACAACAATCAGCAGCAGGATCGCCAAATATTGGACCTAATGATGCATTTATTAGGGCAATAATATCTAAAAATGGGGTGTATGAACAAGAGGGCTTTACTGTAACATTCAGATTATACTCCGTTCATGGACAAATATACTTTGAAGGAGCTGAGTTCCCAGAGTTTGATGGATTTATGAGTGAAGAAGTTCCTATTTCTTCTAACCAGCAGCTAAAACTAGAAAGATATAACGACAGAAATTATTATACTGCCGATATAAAAAAATCTTTACTATTTCCACAAAGATCAGGCAAAATAACAATTCCTTCGGGTAAGTTAGAAACCGTATTCACTGTACCTTCTGGAAGAAAGGTATCATCGTTCTTCGGGCCACAAGAAGTAATGGCTGAAGTAAAGAAGACACTAGTTACAAATCCGATAACGGTAGATGTAAAAGCATTGCCAGAAGGCAAACCGCTCAATTTCTCTAACGCAGTTGGTAGTTACACGATGAATAGTTCTATAAGTACGCAACAAACTTCTGCAAATGAAGCGATAACAGTTACATTAGAGATTACAGGAACTGGCAATGGTAAGCTAATAAGAAACCCCATTGTTGACTTCCCAACAAATTTTGAAACTTACGATCCTACTGTAACTAATAATTTTCAGGTAAGTGGTAATGGACTGACAGGTACAAGAAAGATTGAGTACCTAGCAATACCACGATACGAAGGCAAGTATAATATTCCATCTATTGAATTTACTTACTTTGATACAAACTCTAACTCATACAAAACATTAAGTTCTCCTGAGTATAATCTTGACATTGCTAAAGGTGATCCGACTAAAGCAACTTCTAACACTTATATTAGCCAACAGAGCGTAAAGGTGGAAGATGATATCAGATTTATCAAGACGAACACACCAATATATCAGTCTAAAGATTCTTACTTTGCTGGTTCAATAGGTTATTGGTTGTGGTATATTATTCCAGCATTATTATTTATAACATTTGCTGTAATATACAGAAAGAGAGCAAAAGAAAACTCTAACATCAATCTAGTAAAAACTAAAAGAGCTAACAAAATAGCTATTAAACGACTGAGAGTCGCAGAAAAATTCTTAAAGCTGCATAACAAAGAGAAGTTTTACGACGAAGTACTCCGTGCTCTTTGGGGATATTTTAGCGACAAGTTATTGATACCAGTTGCAAATCTTACTAAAGATAACATTGAGTCAGAGTTATCTAATTACGGAATAGAGAGTTCATTAATTAGTAAGTTCACTGAGATTCTCAATACATGTGAGTTCGCACGCTATGCACCTGCTGAAAGTGACACTGCTATGGACAAACTTTACAATGAGACTATTAATGCGATAGGTGAAATGGAGAGTAAACTTAAAATAAAATAGAGATGCAAACAATAAGAAATATATCATTTATACTTTTTATATTCATACCGTCAGTGTTATTTGCGCAATCGTCTGCTTCCGATGCTGCAGAAGCATATCGAAGTAACGACTTTGCGAAGAGTATCCAGCTTTATGAACAAGTTGTAGCTCAAATAGTACACGAAAATAAAGAATCCGCAGAAATATACTATAACCTTGGCAATGCATACTTCAGAAATGGAGAAACAGCTAAAGCCATACTAAACTACGAAAGAGCACTATTGCTAAACCCAGGTGATAGCGATATACGCCATAATCTTCGTTTTGCTAGAACTAGACTAGAGGATAAAATAGATGCATCAGATAAATTCTTTTTAAACAATTGGGTTAACGAACTAATGAATCTATTTAATTCTAATAAATGGGCAAGCATTGGTATTGGCTTCTTTATCGCACTTCTTATTTCACTATCAGCATACTTCTTTGTAAGAATAGTGTGGGTTAGAAAAACTGGATTTTATGCAGCAATAGTATTTCTTTTTCTCATGATTATATCGAATAGCTTTGCTTTTAGCCAAAAGAATAGTAGGCTAAATCGTAAAACAGGTATCATAATGTCTGCATCCGCTTCAATAATGGCTTCTCCAGATGCTAATAGTCAAGAGCTATTCAGATTACATGAAGGCACAAAAGTGAAAGTTAAAAAGAACGATGCAAATTGGATTGAAATAGAAATTGCAAACGGAAGTGTGGGATGGACTTCTAAAGAGAATGTAGAAACTATTTAGTTTTCAATTATCTGAAATTATATATTACAGAATAAACCAATTACTACGGATAAAGAAGTATAACATTTTCGCTTGGATTCAATTCACACCATTAAAATATTCCTTTAGTAGAATATCATTTATTAGCCTATAAAACTATTAAGGACAAGGGATCAAATAAACACCCTCTTCGTGAGGGATTATTTAAGTAAAATAGATACACACAGTGCACAAATAACAACTTATAAAATAACAACCTTATGAAAGAAGCAGTCGAAAGCCTTTTACCTTTAGAGCGAAACCTATTTTTCTTCCTCAATGGAAGTGATTCTTTATTTTTAGACAATATATTTCTAACAATAACAGGAAAGATTATATGGGCACCAATTGTTCTATTCCTTGTATTTATGTTCTTTTTTAAAACCCCTTTTAAAGTAGCTATTATTACGATACTAGCCGTAGCTATTCTTGTGACTCTTTGTGATCAAATATCTTCATCCATTTTTAAAGACTATTTCCAAAGACTTAGACCAGTAAATCATCCCGAATTCAAAGACCTTGTGGATACTGCAAAAGGATATAGAAGTGGTGGCTACAGTTTTATCTCTGGACATGCCACAAACAGTTTTGGTATTGCAATATTTCTATCCTTATTATACAAAAACCGATGGGTAACGATACCTATCATATCATGGGCCGTTCTAAACAGCTATTCTAGAATATACCTAGGAGTACATTTTACTTCAGACATATTAGGTGGAATAATTATGGGAACACTAGTGGCCATCTTTGTTTATGGGATGTACAAATATGCAATTAGCAAACTGGTCAAACCCAACCCTTTTATTAATAACAAGTCAGCATACTCAACTAAAAATGCTAAAACTATTGGTATTGCGTTATCATCTTACATACTACTAGTAATAATATTTAGCCCATTACTGTCAACTTTACCCAAATAAAATTTGTTTTATCATTAAAAGAGAGTTATTTGAACTTTTTTACAGGATAAAAGTTGTTTCATTCCAAAATAATTTATAAGTTTATGGCATGATATAATAACAAGAATATTAATTACATATAAAATTTAAGGAAACCATGGCAAGAACTATCACGTTTAATGAATTAAGAGCACTGAAAGACAAGCTACCTGATGGCAGTATACGCAAGATAGCAGATGAGCTGGGACTAAAACCAGAAACAGTAAGGAACTACTTTGGTGGACACAATTACAGAGAAGGAAAAAGTATTGGTGTCCATATAGAATCGGGACCAGATGGTGGAATTGTTGTATTAGACGACTCAACAATATTCGACAAAGCATTATCAATATTGGGACTTGAGGATTATCCCGTATATCAAACTCAAGTGGAAGAAATTGAGGACGAACAAAGTAATGGATAATGTTACTATACTTACGAGCCCAATATTTAAGAAGATACTTTCTAAGATATTGGGTTTTTTAATTCAATAATTAATGATAATAGAATATGCAAAAGGACGACACAAATAATAATAAACATGAGCAGAACTTAGTAACTGTAGCTATACACTCATATGAGAAAGCAGTTATACTAAAATCAATTTTAGAATCTGAAGGTATAGAAACTGTTATACATGGTGTTAGCATAATACAACCATCAGTACCTGGCAATGTACGTGTAAGGATAAATGAAGAAGATTTACCAAGGGCATTAACGATTATTGAACAGGTTGATTTCACATCTCACATTGAAAGCGATAAAGACTTGGAAAAAGCAAAAGGAAAAAATGAAGTTCTAATTCCAGTTGACTTTTCTAATTATACAATGAAGACATGCGAGTTTGGCTTCAATCTTGCCAATGATATAGGAAGTGACGTGCTTCTTATGCACTCATTTTACACACCATATTATCCTATGGCTGTGCCTTTTGGAGACGCTTTTAGTATTCAGAACTCAGACAGAACAGTCTATAAGGATATCAAAGATAAGGTCGAGAAACAAATGAATGAACTTATCAAAAATATTAAATCAAGAATCGATAATAAAGAGCTTCCAAATGTCCAATTCAAACACATCATAGTAGAAGGACTACCTGAAGAAGAGATAATATCATACTCAAAAAAGCAACGCCCCAAAGCAATAGTAATGGGTACACGTGGTAGCAATGCGAAAGACTTAGATTTGATAGGAAGTGTAACTGCAGAAGTTATCGATGGCAGTAAAACTCCTATTTTTGCTATTCCTGAGAACTCAAAAGATATGGATATTTCTCAAATTAAGAATATTGCTTTTCTTACTAACTTCAGAGAGAGGGAATTTAAGGCGTTCGACATAATGATGAGCTTCATTAAGCCATACCCCATTAAAGTACATCTTGCACATATGGCTCGCAAGGGTGATGTGTGGGATGAAATTAAACTTTCTGGAACTCAAACATATCTTGCAGAACAATATCCTCAGCTTGACTTAGAGTATAAACTTCTTGATAGAGACAAACAACTTGAGTTAGTGTTGGAGGAGTTCGTAGGTCAAAACAAAATAGATATAATTGCAATGTCTAGTTCAAGACGCGGATTGTTTGCACGTATTTTCAATCCCGGTATTGCTCGTAGAATGCTATTCCATTCAGATACTCCACTTTTAGTTATTAAAGGGTTATAAGATAGAATATGCATCGTAATAAATATGCCCCAAAGGTTTGTTGATAACCATTGGGGCATTATTTTTGAAAATAGTACAGTATCAAAACATTTTAGAAACCCTCTCAATACCATTTGCAAGAATGTCTATTTCCTCTTTAGTATTATAAACAGCAAATGATGCACGCATGGTTCCCTCTATTCCAAGTCTGCGCATAAGCGGCTCGGCACAATGATGACCAGTTCTGATAGCGATGCCCATCCTGTCTAGAAGAGTACCTAAATCATAAGGATGAATATCCTTGACCAGAAAAGAAACGACGCTACTCTTTTCTTTAGCAGTACCAATGATACGCAAACCGTCAATAGCAGATAGCTTTTCGGTAGCATAATCTAATAATTGTGCCTCATAGTCAAATATGTTATTCATGCCTATAGCTGACACATAATCTAAAGCAGTAGCCAATGCACTAGAGCCAATAAAATCGGGAGTGCCTGCCTCAAACTTGAATGGCAAATCATTAAAAATTGTTCTTTCGAAAGTTACACTCGATATCATTTCACCACCACCCTGATATGGAGGAATCTTATCTAACCACTTTTCTTTTCCATATAATACACCCATACCAGTAGGTCCATATATTTTGTGCGAAGAAAATATTAGGAAATCACAATCCAACTCCTGCACATCTATCTCAGTATGCTGAATAGATTGAGCAGCATCAATCAGAACAGGAATATCATATTTCTTAGCTATCTCTATAATCTTTTTAATAGGGTTTATAGTGCCCAACACATTAGATATATGTATAACCGAAATTAGCTTTGTTCGCGAAGTAATTTTTTTCTCAAACTCTTCAATTATTAATTCGCCCTCATCACTAATAGGTGCTACTTTTAGTTTCACTCCTCTGATATCACCTTGCAAGTGCCATGGCACTATATTAGCATGGTGTTCCATTTCCGTAACCAATATCTCATCTCCAGCCGTACAAAACTCACGACAAAATGATGATGCTACAAGATTGATAGCCTCAGTGGCACCACGAGTAAATATAATTTCGTTTTCAGACTTTGCATTAATAAACTTCTGAACAGTTTTACGCGAATCCTCGTGAGCCTGTGTAGCCTCTTGACTTAAAAGATGTACACCACGATGCACATTTGAGTTAGTATTATAATACATTTCCGAAATCTTCTCCACCACGCATCTTGGTTTGTGAGTAGTGGCACTATTATCTAAATAAACCAAGGGCTTATCATAAATAGTGCGTGCAAGAATAGGAAAGTCTGACCGTATTTTATTAATATCCATTATTTGAGTGTATGTTGAATTTACAAATGTAAAATAAAAATAAAACAATGCCACCTATCAGTTAATATATAGCATTCCCTATATTAACTAAATAGTGGCATTGTAGATGTTTGCGATAGTAATTAACTACTATTTTATCGCTATATTTCATTAGCAGCAGTTACCGCATCTTGTAAGCTCTCCACGGAATCTTTTTTCTATCAAATCCTCCAGACGATCGTGCAATGAATCGATACGAATCATCTCAACTACATCTTGTGTAAAGGCTACCATAAGCATCATCTTTGCCTCTTTTTCTGGAATACCTCTAGCTTGTAAATAATACATAGCGTCATCATCAAGATGTCCAGTAGTAAGACCATGGGAACACTTAACATCATCTGCATA